>VBCS01000003.1:1259-7315 GCA_005888955.1 Betaproteobacteria bacterium | reverse complement strand
CGCGACGACCGTTTGGTCGACGCCTCACTGCCGCGAGCAGAGTAACGCGCGAGGGCACAGGGATCTCCGGCTCGGCTCTCGCAGTCGCGAACGGTCATCTTAGGGAAGGGAGGAATCGCCATGCATTATCAGGGCAGCTGTCATTGCGGGAAAATTGCCTTCACCGTGGAAGGCGAAATCGGCTCGGTCGTCGAATGCAATTGTTCGCACTGCCGGAGAAAGGGTTATCTCCTCTGGTTCGTGCCGCAAGCTGCGTTCCACCTGACGACATCGCCTGCCGACATCGAGACCTACACGTTCAACCACCACGTCATCAACCATCACTTCTGCGACGTCTGCGGCTGCGCGCCGTTTGCGGATGGCAAGGATGCCAAGGGCAATCCGACGGCGTCGATCAATGTGCGCTGCCTCGAAGGCGTCGAACCCTCGGCGCTGAAGATCACCCAGTTCGACGGCCGGAGCAGGTGACTCGCGCCGCCTCGTCACGCGCAAGGCTCAAGCCCCGACGCGGCTATAATGGCCGCGTGCTATGGAAACGCTGGCAAGAGATGTCACCGGCGGAGCATAAGGTAGCGGAGAGAATGAGTTTGTCGCGCACCGGGATTCATGCGGCGCAGATGCTGCTCCTGGCTGCGGTGTATTTCGTGGCGGCCAAGCTGTCGCTGGTATTCGCCATCCCGCCGGGGTATGCCACTGCGATTTGGCCGCCCTCAGGCATCGCGCTCGCCGCGATCTTGCTGTGGGGAACGCGCCTCTGGCCCGGCGTTTGGCTGGGTGCGGCGTTCATCAATTTCACCATCGAGGGCTCGCCGCTGCTCGCCGTTCTCATTGCCACCGGCAACACGCTGGAGGCCGCGGTGGGCGCCGTGCTGATTCGGCGTTACACCGGCATGCGCGGTTATTTCGATACCGGCGACGCGGTCATCAAGTTTGCCGGTTTGGCCGCGCTCAGCGCGACGATCGCCGCCGCGATAGGCGTGAGCTCGATCTCGCTTTTAAAGCCGCTTCCCTGGAGCGAGTTCGTCGTCAACGCCTGGACGTGGTGGCAGGGCGATGCCTCCGGCATGATCATCGTCACGCCGCTCATCGCAAGCTGGTACGTCGGTGCCTGGCGGCGATGGTCGTTGCCGAAGGCGATCGAAGCGGGTTCCCTGGCGTCCGCGCTGGCGCTCACGACGTTCATCATCTTCGGCAGCGTGCCGGGAGAAGCCTCGTCACTTCCGCTGGCGTTCATCACGCTGCCGTTCGTCATCTGGGCCGCGATTCGCTTCCGCCAGCGCGAAGTCACGACGATGAGCGCGTTGGTGTGCGCGATTGCCACCTGGTACACCATACAGGGGCGCGGCCCCTTCGGATTGGGGTCCTCGAACGCGGCGCTGCTGTTTCTGGTGGCGTATACGAGCACGTTGGTCCTGACCGGGCTGGTGCTGAGCGCGGTGATCGGCGAGCGCGCGCGCGCCATCGCGGAGCTCCGCAAGGTCAACGAAGAGCTCGAGCAGCGTGTTGAAGAGAGGACGCTGGAGCTCGCAGTGTCCAACCAGACGCTGCGCGCCGAGCTCGCCGAGCACGGCCGGCAGGAAGAAATTCTCCGCCAAAGCGAGGAGCGCTTTCGCCTGCTGGTCGACGGGGTCAAGGACTACGCGATCTTCATGCTCGACGGCAAAGGTAAAGTCGCGAGCTGGAACACCGCCGCGGAAACCATCTACGGCTATACCGAGGCCGAGATGACCGGCGAGCATTTCTCGCGGTTCTACACGCCCGAGGATCTCGCACGCAACTGGCCCGAGCACGAGCTCGTCGTCGCGCGTGCGGAAGGCCGATTCGAGGACGAAGGCTGGCGCGTGCGCAAGGATGGCAGCCGCTTCTGGGCGAGCGTGATCATCGCCGCTCTCTACGACAACGAAAACCGCGTGCGCGGGTTTGCGAAGGTCACACGTGACCTCACCGCTCGGCGGCGCATCGAGGCGCTGCAGGAGAGCGAGCGGCAGATGAACGAGTTCCTGGCGATGCTCCGTCATCGAAAGGCAGACCAAGCTTCTTGCGCACATCGTCGACGACCTGCTCGACGTCAGCCGGATCACTCGCGGCAAGATCGCGCTGAAGAAGGAAATCCTCGACGTGAACGCAGTAGTCGCGCGCACGCTCGAATCCTGCCGGCCGCTGATCGACGCGCGTAAGCACGCGGTGGAGCTGCGGCTTCCGGACGAGGAACTGCCGGTCGATGCGGACTCGACGCGCCTATCGCAAGTCGTTCTCAATCTGATCAGCAACGCGGTCAAGTACACTCCGGAGGAAGGACGCATTACCATCGCGTTGAGCCGCGAGGACGGCGAGGCGGTGCTGCGGGTGCGTGACACCGGCATTGGCATTCCCGCCGCACTGCTGCCCAAGGTGTTCGACCTCTTCGTGCAGGGCGACCGTTCGCTCGACCGCACCGAAGGAGGATTGGGCATCGGCCTTACGCTGGTGAAGCGGCTGGTCGAGATGCATCGCGGCTCGGTTTCCGCCGCGAGCGGCGGACTGGGCGAGGGCAGCGAATTCGTTGTTCGCCTGCCGCTCGCGCTCGAGCGCGGCGTCGCGCGTAGCTTGGTGAAAGAGGAGTTCCCGCGCGCGCCTGCGACGCGGCGCCGGCTGCTCGTCGTCGACGACAATCGCGACTTCGCGGACACGCTCGGCGCACTGTTCGAAACCATGGGCCACGACGTGCGCGTCGCCTACAACGGCACGGACGCCGTGTCTGCGACGGCTGAATACCGCCCGGATGCGGTGTTCCTCGATATCGGGCTCCCGGGCCGGAGCGGCTACGACGTGGCGCGAATGCTGCGCAGCTCGCCCGAGCTCGCGGATATAACGCTCGTGGCGTTCACCGGCTACGGCCAGGTCGAAGACCGCCGCCGCGTGCGCAATGCGGATGAATGCGAGGCGCGCGACAAAGGTCGTAGCTTAGGCTACGATGCCGAGGAGCGCGACGAAGCAGGCGCCGCATTTTGCCGCAACCCGGATGGGACGGTGGCTTTCCGGGCGATCTGCTTTGTCGCGAGGCTCATCCCGGAAAGCCACCGTCGCAACCGTGCGGGGCCTATTCAGAGGTTCCCTAGCAGGCCGATGCCATGTGCAATAAACTAGCGCCGGCTTGAATATCGGATATGTCGCTTTGACGATTCCAGACGACGTCGTGACGTGGATCAACGGTCACTTCCGGGAAATCGACCGAGCGACCGCTATCGGCTTGCTCGAGGACGCGGTCGACGAGTGGGACAAGCCGGTCGAGGCGCGGCTGCTCAGATGTCTGGTCATCGGAGCGCGCGGCGACATCGACCGGCTCTCCACGTGATCCTGTCGGGTGAATACGAAAGCCGCGGCGGAGATCTGGTCAAAGTCCGCGACCTGAACGAGCCCCTCGGTGATTCCTGACGTCGCCTTCGACGCCGCACTGCGCTAGTCGTCTCGAAGGGCGGCGCGTGGCCTGGAAGATCGGCGAGCGGCTGGCCGACGGGCCGTGGCTTGTGCCGGCCGCCGAGCGCAACGTGTCAGTATGCGACGCTTCCTGACGCACTACGCGGCGTTCTTCCGCCATCCTGACGTCCCGCGCTTGCTCGCCATGGCGCTCGTCATGCGCATGCCGGTCGGAATGATGTCGCTGGCGATGCTGATGCACCTGCGCGAGCTGTCCGGCTCGTTCGCATTCGCCGGAGGCATGGTCGGGACCTATCTTGTCGCGATGGCGGCGAGCGCGCCGGTCCAGGGCCGGTTGATCGATCGATACGGACCCCGCGGTACGCTGCTCGTGACGGGCGCGGTGCAGCCGTTGCTGCTGGGATTGCTGTTGCTCGCGCAGCCGTTACACCTGGCGCTCGCGGCGATCGCGCCGCTCGCGGCGCTCGCCGGCGCGTTCGTGCCGCCGATGTCGGTGTTGACCCGCACGCTGTGGCGGTATCGCTTCGAGAAGCCGGACGAACGCCGCACCGCCTTCGCCATCGATTCGGTGCTGATCGAGATCAATTTCACCGTCGGCCCGGCGCTCATCGGCCTGATACTACTGGTCGGAACGCCCGCCGCAGCCTTCGGCGCGACCTGGGTTTTTGCCGCGCTGGCGGCGCCGCTTTTCCTGCTCTCGCCCGCGCGGCGCTACTGGAAGCACGCTCCCAACGCCGAGCGCGATCTGCTCGGCCCGCTGACCGAGCGCCGGCTCCTCAATGTCTACGCGACAAGCTCGGCGCTCACCTTCGCGTTCGGCATGCTCGAGGTAGGCTATCCCGGTTTCGCGGCGCGCGCCGGCAACCCCGCTCTCGGCGGCGCGCTGCTCGCGATCTGCTCGATCGGGAGCGGCGTCGGCGGTCTCGCCTACGGCTTCATGCACTTCGCGCTGCCGCTCGAGCGCCAGTTGCCGCGGCTGCTGCTGGTCATGGCGGTGCCGCTCGCTGCACATGCGCTCGTCGCCTCGGCGTGGCTGCTCGCGCCCCTTGCGCTCCTAGCTGGCTTTCTCATCGCGCCCGCGCTCACCGCCCTGTCGCTTCTGGTCACGCATTACGCCCCGGAGCGCTACGCGACCGAGGCGTTCACCTGGATGTCGACATGCGTTGTCATCGGCGTCGGCGCCGGGATGGCGGTCGGCGGCCAGCTCGTCGACGCGGTCGGCCCCTGGGCCGCGTTCGCTTCCGCGGCCGGTGCCGGCGTCGCGGCGGCGATCGTGTCGCTGCCGTTGCGGCGATCGCACGCGGCGCCGGCCGAATGAATTCGGCCCTACGAGAACCAGCGTTTCGAGGCTCGGGCTTTCCTGCGAATTTATTCGCACACTGCAGCGTGTAGCCCGGGCTACGCGCCTGAGATTCGCTCGCGGAGCACCGTCTTCAGCACCTTGCCGGTGTTGTTCTTCGGCAACTCGGCGAGGAACACATACGCCTTGGGCCGCTTGAAACGCGCGATGTGCTGCAGGCACAAGGCATCGAGCTCGCGCTCGAGCAGAGCGGTGGAATCGCGGGTGACGACGCAGGCGACGACCTCCTCGCCCCAGTCCGCGTGCCTGCGGCCGACGACCGCAACCTCGGCGACCGCGGGGTGCTTCTGCAACACTTCCTCGATCTCGCGCGAATAGATATTGGCCCCGCCGCTGATGATCAGATCCTTGGCGCGGTCCTTGAGCGTGAGGAAGCCGTCGCGGTCGATGCAGCCGACGTCGCCCGTGTGGAGCCAGCCGCCGGAGAGCGCCGCTGCGCTCGCCTGCGGATTCATCCAGTAGCCCTGCATAACCGTCGGCCCGCGCACGCACACTTCGCCGATCGCGGGCCCGGCCGGCGCCGCGCCGTCCGTTTCGGCAATGCGGATCTCGACGCCGGTCTGCGCGACGCCGACCGAGCCGAGCTGTGCGTGATCGTCCCGCGCGACTGCGGCGGCGAGCATGGCGCGCGGCATCGCGGTGATGGTCATCGGCGATTCGCCCTGGCCGTAGATCTGCGCGAGCTTCGGCCCCAGTGCGGCGAACGCCGCCTTGCAATCCTCGACGTACATCGGTGCGCCGCCACAGACGATGCTCTTCAGGTGGTCGAGCCGCGCGCCGCCAAGCGCTGGATGCGCGATCAGGCGCTTGACCATCGTCGGCGCGGCGAAGAAGCAGGTATTCGGCCAGCGCGCGAAGAGCGCGACGATCTCGCCCGGATCGAAGCCGCCTGAATCCGGCACGATGTTGACCGCGGCACGCAGCACATGCGGCAGGATGTACAGCCCCGAGCCGTGTGACAACGGCGCGGCGTGCAGAATCGCGTCGCCGGGTGCAACGGTTTCGACGTCGGCGAGGAAGCACTCGCTCATTGCGCGCAGGTTGCCGTGCGACAGCACCGCGCCCTTGGGACGGCCCGTCGTGCCGCTGGTATAGAACAGCCACGCGGGATCGGTGGTCGCGACCGCGGCGGGTTCGTCGCGCGGTACGCCGTCGAAAAGCCGATCGTATTCACTTGATGCGAATTCGATGACGCGCTCGAGCGCCGGCGTCTCGCCGGCGCGTCCCGCCAGCGCCGTGTCCCACGCCGCGTCGACGAACGCCCAGCGCGCGCCGGAAT
>VBCS01000003.1:0-1021 GCA_005888955.1 Betaproteobacteria bacterium | reverse complement strand
GGCAGCGCGGGAAAGCGCCGCGCGCTGTCGACGAGCAGCGACGCCAGGTTGTGCGCGGGAGATGCCGGTGCGGGAGCAGCCACAATTCAATACGTCGCGCGGCCGCCCGAGAGATCGAAGACCGCGCCCGTGGAGAACGAGCAGTCCTCGGTGCACAACCACGCGACCAACGCGGCGATTTCCTCCACCTGTCCGAAGCGCCCCATCGGAATCTTGGAGAGCATGAAGTCGATGTGCTGTTGCGACATCTGGTCGAAGATCGCCGTCTTCACCGCTGCGGGCGTGACGCAGTTGACGCGAATGCCGGTCTTGGCGAGCTCCTTGCCGAGCGACTTGGTCAAGCCGATCACCGCGGCCTTGGAAGTACTGTAGGCGCTGGCGTTCGGGTTGCCTTCCTTGCCGGCGACCGAGGCGATGTTCACGATGCGCCCGTAATCCTGCTTCAGCATGACGGGCACGATAGCGCGATTGCAGAGGAACACGCCGTCGACGTTCACTTCCATAACCTGTCGCCAAGCGTCGACGGGATATTGCCATGTCGTCGTGTTGGGGCCGGTGATCCCGGCCGAGCACACGAGCGCATCGATGCGGCCCAGCGCGGCCGCGGCCGCTTGCGCCGCGGCGTCGACGCTGGCGGCGTCGGCAACGTCGACGACGCGCGTGTCGACACCGGCAGTTAAGTGAACCTTGGCTTTGTCCAGCGCCGCTGCATCGCGATCCCACACGCTCACGCGGCCGCCACTCGCAATGAGGCGCTGCGCGATCGCAAGACCGATGCCTGCCGCGCCGCCCGTGATGACCGCAGTGCGGCCATTGAAGTCGAGCTGGTTCATATTCCGCCGCACTCCCTGGTCGCGTCGCTACTCGCGCGACGCGATGCTATCACGATCGACGCGTGACCCTGCCGCCTCCAGATCGGTTCGTGCGATCATGCCAGATACGGTTTACAAAGAATTCGGGGTACTCCCATGACCGAACTTCTCTTCCTGCCGTGGCGCCATCTGACTCGAGCCGAGCAGAT
>VBCS01000002.1 GCA_005888955.1 Betaproteobacteria bacterium | reverse complement strand
AGAAGCGGTGACGGGAACGCGAAGACGATGCACATCGAGGTCGTTACGCTGTTTGCCGAGTTGGTGGAAGCTGCCGCGTCGTATGGGGTGACCGGGCGGGCGCGGGAGCGCGCATTGTGGACGCTCGGGACAACGAATCCGCGCGATTTCGCCACGGATCGTCATAAGAGCGTCGACGATCGGCCGTACGGCGGCGGGCCGGGCATGGTCATGCTGGCCGAGCCGCTGAAACAGGCGATCGACGCGGCGCGCGGACGGCTTTCGAGCAAGGGCGTGTCGAGAGCTCGCGTGATTTACATGTCGCCGCAAGGCGAGCCGCTACGGCACCGGCGAGTCGTCGAGCTGGCGGCGGAGCCGGGCTTGGTGGTCGTTAGCGGGCGCTACGAGGGCGTCGATGAGAGGCTGCTCGAGCGCGCCGTCGATCTGGAGCTCTCGATCGGCGATTTCGTCGTCTCGGGAGGCGAGTTGCCGGCGCTGTTGCTGATCGATGCGATCGTGCGGCAGTTGCCCGGCGTGTTGAACGATGCGCAGTCGAGCGTCGAGGATTCCTTCGTCGACGGCTTGCTCGACTGCCCGCACTACACGCGGCCGGAGGTGTACGAGGGACGCGCGGTGCCGGCGGTCCTGTTATCGGGCGACCACGCGGCAATCGTGCGCTGGCGCTTGAAGCAGGCGCTGGGGCGGACGTGGTTGCGGCGTCCGGAACTGCTCGCCGCGCGCGGCACGAGCGACGAGGAAGCGGTGCTGCTCGACGAATTCAGGCGGGAACGGGAAACCGGGAGAAGCGAGCGGTAACATAGGGCAAAAGCGTGCATCGGGCGGCGACCTGCGCTCCCAATGCATGGCCGACGGCCGCAGGATCCGTAATCGAGTGGAGAGACGCTGCATGAACATCATCGAGCAACTGGAGCAAGAAGAGATTGCCCGCCTGGGCAAGACGGTCCCCGAGTTCGCGCCCGGCGACACCGTCATCGTCAACGTCAACGTCGTCGAAGGGGATCGCAAGCGCGTGCAGGCGTACGAAGGCGTCGTGATCGCAAAGCGCAATCGCGGCCTCAACTCGTCGTTCGTCGTGCGCAAGATCTCGAGCGGCGAGGGCGTCGAGCGCACGTTCCAGACCTATTCGCCGCTGATTGCGAGTATCGAGGTCAAGCGCAAGGGCGACGTCCGCCGCGCCAAGCTGTACTACCTGCGCGGGCGTTCCGGAAAGTCGGCGCGCATCCGCGAGAAGCTTTCGCAACGCGAAGGCAAGCAGGGCGAGTGACGGCAAACCGGCCGCCCCGGCGGCTTATCGAAAAGGCGGCCGTGGAGCCGCCTTTTTTATCGAAAGGGCGGCTTCGACAGCCGCCCTTTTCTCGGCGGCGTGACGCACAGCGGCAGCGTTTGCCGCGCAGCGCCAGTTCCTTTACGGTTGTGCGCCGCGCCGAGCGCGCAGCTTGCAATGGCGGGCTAATTACCGGAATATCCCAACGTCAAATTCGTTGCAATTTGCCGCGGTCGCGGCCATGAAAGCAACGCTCTACGAAGCTCTTGGAATTCCGCAGGCCGCCTCGGATGAGGAGGTGCGCGCGGCGTTGCGCCGTTTGATCCGCAAGTATTATGCGAAGACGCGCGACGGACAGGGCAATGTCGAAGAGGCGCTCCGGTTCATCAATCACGCGAGCCGCATACTGAGCGACTCGGGGCAGCGCCAACGATACGATCAGGAGCTCGCAGTCGCAACCGAGGCGACCACCGAGCAGCGCATCGCGCACTTCGTTTCGAATGTCGCTGTCGATGCCGGCACCGGCACTGCTACGCAAGCCGGCGACGATGTGATCGATATCGCCGAGGAGCGCGTGCTGACCTCATCGGGCGGCTCGCTGGAGAAGACGCTGCACCATCCGGGACTGACCGAGCGCGTCGTCGCGTCGTTCGGGCGCACCGTTGCGGGGCGCCTTGCGTTGTGCACGCTGTTCGGCGCTTTTATCGCGGGCGCCATCGTCTTCGTCACGCCGGCCGACGCGGTGCTGGTCGCCAAGCAGGTCCTGGTGTGGCTGACGCTCACGCTGCTCGTCTTGGCGCTGATCTACGGCGTGGTGCATGGTATCGCGTTCATGCGGCGGCGCCGGGTCGTCCCGTTGCCGGCGCTGATGCCGCAGACCGACATTGCCATACTCAACTGGCGCCGCGAGAAAAGCGTCTTTCTGGGGACCGACGCGCCACAGGAAGACGCGAGCTGGATCTTCCAGTTGCGCATGGCGGAGCTCAAGCGCGCGAAAGCCGGCCGGACGAGCGAACCGCGGCCGTGGAATCGTCTCGCGGCGCGCCTGTTCGATTACGCCATCTGGGGCCTCATGCTGGCGCTGCTCCTGTCCGAGCTGCACGGCGCGGGTCTGATCGGCGACCAGGCGGCGTTCTGGGTCGGCCATCCGCTGGTTGCGCCGATGCTGATCACTGCGACCTGGGTGCCCGTCGAGGCGCTGCTGATCGCAGCGCTGCAACAGACCCCGGGCAAATGGTTATTCGGCGTCTACCTCCAGTTCTCGATCAGCGATGCGTATGCAAGGCGCGACGTGCGTGCGCAATTGCAGCGCGCGCTGCGCCGGGCGTTCCGGGTGTGGTGGGAGGGGATAGCTTGCGGCTTCCCCTTGCTGGCACCGATCCTGATCGCTGTCGCGTATGAGACCGTCGCGCAGAACGGCGAAACCGACTGGGATTTCACGGAGGACTGCCTGGTCACGCACAGTCCGCCGGGCGTCCTCAATACGGTCACGGGCGTCGTCGGCCTGGCCGCGATGCTCTGGCTCTACGGTGTCGCCTGGCATGAGCCGATGGCCGACTCGATCGCGATGGCGAAGACGGCGATCGTATCCTGGGTTCCGTCGCCGCCGTCGCTGTTGTCCTACGGATTTCAGGGCGATGTGGGCAAGATCGGCTCGATCGACCGGACACTGACCCCGCCCAATATTGCTACGCCGCAGATCCGCAATCCGGCCGTCAACGATGTCGATACCGCTGCATTGTTCGCCGAACGGCAGGCCCGACTCGCGCTGCTCCGCGGCGAGGGGCCGCGCATGCTGAATGCAGGAAACTGGCGGCGGGCGGGGGAGCTTTGTCAGGCGTGGTCCAACCTCGAATTCTGGAGCCCCGAGCCGTGGCGCTGCCTCGGGTACGCGATGCAGGCGCAGGGCTACCACCAGGATGCGATCAACGCATTCCGGAAGGCGGCGCAATACGACCCCGGAGACCGCAGCCTCGATGCCGCGATCGAGAAAAGCCAGAAGGGGATCGTCCTCGACTTCCTGAATCGATACCGCAGATGACTATTCGGTCGCTGCGGGCCGAGAGCTGCAGCATGACGGCAGCGACCGTGCCGGTGGGTTCCGGCTCCCGCCCGCGTGTCCCGTCAGGCGCCCGTCGCGGTGGCCGCGCACTCCTGCGCCGACGCTTCGCGCCGCACCGCGTCCATGTCGAGCGTGTGAGCCGCGGCGAGCACGTCCTCGAGCGCACCTGCGGACAGCGCTCCCGGTTGCGCAAACACGATGAAGTTGTCGCGGAAAATCATCAGCGTCGGGATCGATCGGATATGAAAGTGCGCGGCCAGCTCGTGCTGCTCTTCCGTATTCACTTTCGCGAACAGCAGGTCAGGATGCCGGCGCGCGGCCCCCGCGAAAACCGGCGCAAACGCGCGGCAGGGGCCACACCATGGCGCCCAGAAATCGACCACCGCAAAGGGGCAGCCGTCGAGCGACTGCGCAAAGTTTTCCTTGGTCAACTCCACGACGGCGGGCGTGTCAGTGGCCATGCGATGCCTTTGAATCCTGGGGTGGTGATGCGGCGGCCGTGGCCTTAAGCGAAAGCCCGCTGCACGCCTTGCGGCCGCTAGCGGCTATCTGCGCCTGACCAGGAAAGAGAACACGCCGTCGTGTTCGACGTGCTGCATGAGCTCGTTGCCGGTCTGCTTGGCAAAAGCCTGGAAGTCGCGCAGCGCCGAAGGGTCGGTGGCGAGGATGCGCAGCACCTGCCCGCTCTTCATGTCGTTCAGCGCTTTCTTGGTGCGCAGGATAGGCAGCGGACAATTGAGTCCCCTGGCATCGACTTCGCGGTCGATCGAGAGCGCCTGTTCCATCGCTGATTCCTAGAGAGTGACGGGCAATCCTGCCTTGGCCCAAGCCGCGATCCCGCCGTCGAGATGATAAAGCCGCTGGAAACCGCGCTGGGCGAGATACGCGCAACCCTGCGCCGATCGCGCGCCTGAGAGGCAGTACAGGACGCACGGCGCCTCAGGATCGAGCTCGGCGGCGCGCTCCGGAAGGGCCGAAAGCTCGATGTGCGTCGCGCCGGGAATCGCACCGCGCGCGATCTCGGTGACGCTGCGCACGTCGATGAGCCGGGGCGGCGCGGCGCTCTGAAGCAACGTCTGCAATCGGACGGGATCGAGCGATTGATACATTGGTGGCCGCGGTTCAACGTCCAAGTATATCAGCGCATCGAGCGGCGGATCCTTGTCAGGAGCGCCGACGTCGAACAGTCCGGAATGACAGGAATCGCCTCGAAGCGTCCGCCCCAGGCGATCACCTCCGCCGCGCCGACCGTCGTCGCGGCCGAATAGTCGCCGCCCTTGACGATGATGTCCGGATGGCAGGCCAATATCAGTGCGAGCGGCGTGTCCTCGTCGAATGCGACGACCAGGCTGACTGCTTCGAGCGCGGCGAGAACCGCGACGCGATCGGCAAGGGCATTGACCGGCCGGTCGTCTCCCTTGCCGAGGCGGCGCACCGAAGCATCGGTATTGACGCCGACGATGAGCGACGCCCCGAGGCTGCGGGCGCGATCGAGATAAGTAACGTGACCGCGGTGGAGGATGTCGAATACGCCGTTGGTAAATACCTGCGGTCGCGGAAGCGCCTGAAGACGTCCGGCGAGCGCTGCGCGCGTCGCGATCTTGGCGGCGAAGGCGGGCTCGGGTACCGTGCTCCCGCGCGTCGTCATCCAGCGACGTATTCGAAGACCTTCACGACCCGCTGCGCGCCGCTGGTCGTACGGGCGATTTCGGCAGCGGCATCGCCCTCGTCGCGACGCACGAGTCCCAGCAGGTACACGACACCGCGCTCGGTCACGACCTTGACATGATTGATCTGGAACTTGTTCGCCTCGACGAATCTCGCCTTTACCTTGGAGGTGGTCAGCGTGTCGTTGCTGCGGGAACCCAGATCGGTGACCGCGCCAATGACGAGCTCGTTCTGCACGGCACGAACCTTCGGCGTTGTGCGCGCGATCTCGCCGATGTCCGCCTTCGCGCCTTCGGCCGGCACTTCGCCGGTCAGCAGCACGATACCGTTGTAGCTCGTGGCATTGACGTGGAAGCCGCCCTTGAAGCGCTGGACGACCGTCGCGACGATCTTGTCCTCGATGATCTCGTCGTCGAGCTGCGCTCCGGTCGAGCGGCGGTCGGTCGCGACCAGCGCGGTACCGCCCGCCGCAGTGATCGCCAGCGGAATGCAGCCTTGCAGCAACAGCGCGGGAATCGTGGCCATGAAGAACAAGAGCGCGGCGACGCGCCCAAGCGGATGCATGATCATGCTTCGTCTCCGAGCAAGCTCGCGTCGATAGCGTCGCAGAGGCAGTGGATGGTGAGCAGGTGCACTTCCTGGATCCGTGCGGTGACCGTGTGCGGCACGCAAAGATGGACATCGTCGACGCTTACGAGTTCGCCGACTCGCCCACCGCCCCTGCCGGTCAGCGCGACGATGCGCATGCCGCGATCGTGCGCGGCATCGACCGCGGCCACGACGTTGCCCGAATTGCCGGACGTCGAGATCGCGAGGAGGATGTCTCCGGCGTCGCCCAGTGCCCGGACCTGCCTGGCGAACACTTGCGCGAAATCATAGTCGTTGGCGATTGCGGTCAGGATCGAGGTATCGGTGGCGAGCGAGATCGCAGGCAGCTCAGGTCGCTCGCGTTCGAACCGGCCGACCATCTCGGCCGCGAAATGCTGGGCGTCGGACGCCGAGCCACCGTTGCCGCAGGCAAGTATCTTGCCGTCGGCGAGCAGGCAATCTGTCATCAAGGCGGCGGCCCGCGCGATATGGGGCGTCATGACGTCGACCGCGGCGAGTTTGAGCTGCGCGCTATCGGCAAAGTGCGCCCGGATGCGGTGTGTCGTGTCCATCGGAAACGATTGTAGCAGCTAGGGGGCCCGCGTTCAGATGCCCTCGACGCCGCGCAGCCACTCGATGTTCTCGGTCTCGAGTGCGTCGAGCAACACCGCATCGAAGCGACACGGCGGCTCGCGTCCGAGCCGCGCGAGATAATGCCGGGCCGCGAGCCGCAACCGTCGGCGCTTGGCGGCGGTGATGCTTTCGGCCGCGGTGCCGAACGCCCGATTGCGCCGCAGCCGTACTTCCACGAAGACCAGGACTTCGCGGTCGCGGGCGATGAGATCGATTTCGCCGCCGCGGCAGCGATAGTTGCGTTGAACGATCGTGAGCCCGCGCGCCGCAAGATAGCTTGCCGCGAGCGCTTCGGCCGCGGCGCCGCGGTTCATGGCGTCGGTGCGTATGGCGTTGGCTGACCGGCCCGTATCACCATGATCTGACCTTCGCGGACAAAGACGTGCGCGGGCGTGAGCGAGAGATGCCCGGTCGCGCCCTCGAACTCGACGCGATCCGGCGGGATCGCATTGGCGAGTAGCTCGGCGATCGCGAATGCATCGAGCCCGAGCGCATACAGGCGATCGAGCACCGGATCGCCCAGACTCGTGTGCGGCAGGCGGGCGAATATCGCGTCGGCCGGATCAGCCAGCCACGGAATCTCGACGTAACGTACGCCCTCGAGGTCGCGCAGCATCGGCGCGGGCAGGCCGTCTGCGATCTGGCTGCTCGCGTACACGGGTCCCGGCGGCAGAAACGATTTCGCGAGCGGCGCCTCGTCGGCGTTGAGCGCGAGCAGCGTCGCATCGGGTGGGCGTGCGATCAACTCTCGCCGCAGCAGGCTCAATACCTCCGGACGTGCGTCGAATCGATAATCGCGCGTGGTCGAACCGCCGGTTCGCTCCCAGGCAGCGGAGAACGCGGCCTTGAACCTGCGTTGCAGCGGCGTATCGCTGGCGACGGTGGCCAGCGTGCGCGCGCCGTCGGCATACGCGCGCCGCGCGAGAAGCTCCGCGTCGCTCTCTATCGCGAGGCTCAACGCGTACACTTGGTCGGGCAGCGCGGAACCATCTTCCTGCTGGTTCAAGGCCAGCATGCGCGGCCTCGTGAGCGCAAGCGCCAGCACCGTCTTCAGGTCGTCACGGGTGAGCGGCCCGACGACCAGCGCCGCGCCGGATTCGGCCGCCGCGGCGAAGGCGGGCAGCACGCCGTCGTCGCCGTGCGCGATGATTCGCGTACGCGATGCGCTTCCGGCCGCGTTGGCAGCGGCGAGGAACCCGGCTTTGACCGCTGCGGCAGCAGGGCCGTACAGCGGCGATTCCAGCGGCAGAACCAGGCAGATCGTGTCCGAGGTTGGCCGCGTCACGATCGTCGGCGACGGCGCGGGCGCTACGAGTTGCGGGAGCGGTACTTCGGGCGGTGGGTAGGTCGGCGCAAGGGCGGTTGACGCCGGTGGCGGTGGCGCCGTGGTTGCGGGTCCGGGGCGCGATCTGGACAATGGACCGGGACCCGCGCACGCGACGAGGAGCGAGGCTGCGAGCAGCAGCAGGATAGTAGCGCGCCCGCGCGGCAGAGTTGGATGCGTAGCGGCCATCGGAAGGAGATCGTCGCCGTGACGACAGGCGAGAAAATATCGGCGGTCGGAAACGTATTATATGTGGTCGCGACGCCGCTCGGAAACCTGCGCGACATCACCTTGCGCGCGCTCGACATCCTGGCGTCGGTCGACGTTATCGCGGCCGAGGATACGCGCGTGACTTCCAAGCTGCTGGCGCGCCACCGAATTGCCACGCGAATGTTGTCTCTGCACGCGCACAACGAGCGCCGCCGCGCTGCCGAGATCGTGTCGCTTCTCGGCTCGGGCAAGAGCGTCGCGCTGGTCAGCGACGCGGGAACGCCTGCCGTGAGCGATCCGGGGGCAGTGCTGGTACGTGCGGTGGCTCAAGCCGGATACGTTGTCGTACCGGTCCCCGGCCCGAGCGCGGTTATCGCGGCGCTGTCTGCGTCGGGGATCGCCGCGCCGCAGTGGCTGTTTTGCGGCTTCCTGCCCGCGGCTGCGACCGCGCGCCGCGCCGCGCTCACGCGCGTCTCCGACTATCCCGGTGCGCTCGTATTCTATGAGGCTCCGCACCGGATTGCAGCCACCCTCGATGCGCTGGTCGCCGTGCTGGGTCCCGAGCGTGGGCTCGTCGTCGCGCGCGAATTGACCAAGCGCTTCGAAACCATTCACCGTTGTCGCCTGGGCGAGGCGCCAGCGTGGCTCGCCGTCGATACCGACCGCGCGCGCGGTGAATTCGTCCTTATCGTCGATGCGCCCGGTGCAACGATCCGGGCCGGAGACGATGCCGATGCCCACGACCGTATGCTCAGCACGCTCCTTGCCGAATTGCCGGTTGCGCAGGCGGTCCGGCTGGCGGTGAAGCTCACCGGAGCGCCTCGAAACCGATTGTACGAGCGCGCATTGAAGCTTTCGAAGGACGATCGCCATTGAGATAAAGATCGTTTTCGCCAAACCCGCAACGATGATCTCCCTCGCACCCATTTCGCGCGCACCGTACCGTTCCGCTACGACGCATCAAATGGTCTGTGCCTTGCGCTACACTGCCGCGATGAACGCTGCCGCCGACCACGCGCTCCAGCGAGACGCCGTGTGCGCCGGCTGGAGCGGTAAGCTCTCGCTCGGCTACGAGCGCCGCGGCGGCCGAACCGTGCTCGCTCGGCGGTTGCATCGCGGGCCGCTGGTCGTGCAGAAGTCGCTCTACCCCGAGGGCGACGCACTCTGTCAGAACATCGTCGTGCATCCGCCGGCGGGTATCGTCGGCGGAGATCGGCTCGCCCTCGACGTCTCCGTCCTTGCGCTCGCGCAGGCACAGCTCACGACGCCGGGCGCGGCAAAGTGGTATCGCTCGGCCGGCGCTCCGGCGCAGCAGCGGCTGGCATTCGCGATCGGATCGCAGGCGCTCCTCGAGTGGCTGCCCCAGGAATCGATCGTCTTCGACGGCGCGATTGCCGAACTCGGCACGCGCGTCGTCTTGCAGCGAGATGCAGCGTTCATCGGCTGGGACATTGTCTGCCTCGGTCGCCGCCATGCCGGCGAGGAATTTCGTCACGGCCGGATCCGGCAGGAAGTCGTCATCGTGCGCGACGGCACTCGGCAATGGATCGAACGCTCGCTCATCGCGGGCGGTGCGTCGCTCATGAGCGCGCAGGTCGGCCTGAATCGGCAGCCTGTATTTGGTACATTCCTCGCAGCCGCGCCGCAGGTGCCTGAACACCTGATCGCGGCATGCCGGGAAGTAACCTGCGAGGACGGCGAGAGCGCTGTGACGCGGTTGCCGGGGCTGCTTATCGCGCGCTATCGCGGCGCGTCGGCGGAGGCCGCGCGGCACTATTTCGCGGTGCTCTGGGGTCGCGCGCGTCCGGCTCTGACAGGCCGCGAGGCGGTGACGCCGCGCATCTGGAACACCTGACTTGAGGGACGGCCCCGATGGAATTGACTCCGCGCGAGAAGGACAAGCTGCTGCTCTTTACCGCCGGGCTCGTCGCTGAGCGGCGGCTCGCGCGCGGCCTCAAGTTGAACTACCCCGAGGCCGTCGCCTACGTGAGTGCGGCGATCATGGAAGGCGCTCGCGACGGACGCACGGTCGCCGAGCTCATGAGCCACGGTACGACGCTGCTGACTCGAGTCCAGGTGCAGGACGGCGTTCCCGAAATGATTCCCGAGATCCAGATCGAAGCGACGTTTCCCGACGGAACGAAGCTCGTGACCGTGCATCATCCGATTCCATGATCCCGGGAGAGATTTTTCCCGCGGGCGGCGACATCGAGCTCAACGCCGGCCGCCCGACGCGAAAGCTCACTGTCGCGAATACCGGCGACCGCCCGATCCAGGTCGGTTCGCATTATCACTTTGCGGAGACGAATGCGGCGCTGGCATTCGACCGTGATGCGGCGCGAGGCCATCGCCTCAACATCGCCGCGGGCACCGCGGTGCGCTTCGAGCCGGGGCAGAAGCGCACGGTCGAGCTGGTCGCACTCGCCGGTGCGCGCATCGTGTACGGGTTTCGCGGCGCGGTCATGGGTCCGCTCGATCAGCCAGCGAAAAAACCGACGACGGTGAAAGCGAGGAACAGAGCGAGCAAGACCGTGAAGCGGAGGCCGCGATGAAGATCGGGCGCGCCGCTTACTCGGAGATGTTCGGGCCGACGGTCGGCGACCGCGTGCGCCTCGCGGATACGAATTTGATCGTCCAGGTCGAGCGCGACCTGACGGTCTACGGGGAGGAAGTCAAGTTCGGCGGCGGCAAGGTGATCCGCGACGGCATGGGCCAGAGCCAGCGTGCGGCGAAGGACAGCGCCGACACGGTGATCACCAATGCGCTGGTCATCGACTGGTGGGGTGTCGTGAAATGCGACATCGCCATAAAGAGCGGCCGGATCGCAAAGCTCGGCAAGGCCGGCAATCCGGACATCCAGCCCGCGGTGGATATCGTCATCGGCGCAGCCACCGAGATCATCGCCGGCGAAGGCATGATCGTCACCGCAGGTGGCATCGATTCGCACATCCATTTCATCTGCCCGCAGCAGATCGAGGAAGCGCTGATGTCCGGCGTCACGACCATGATCGGCGGAGGCACGGGGCCTGCGACGGGAACCTTCGCGACGACTTGCACGCCGGGACCGTGGCATATTCAGCGCATGCTCGAAGCCGCCGAGGCGTTCCCGATGAACCTCGGCTTTCTTGGCAAGGGCAATGCGAGCCTCACCCCGCCCCTGGTCGAGCAAATCGAGGCAGGGGCGATCGGACTCAAGCTGCACGAGGACTGGGGCACGACGCCGGCAGCGATCGATGCGGCGCTCAAGGTCGCTGACCGGATGGATGTGCAGGTCGCGATCCACACCGATACGCTCAACGAGTCGGGCTTCGTCGAGACGACGCTGCAGGCAATCGCCGGCAGGACGATCCATACCTATCACACCGAGGGCGCGGGCGGCGGCCACGCGCCGGACATCATCAAGGCCTGCGGCGAGCCCAACGTGTTGCCGTCGTCGACCAATCCGACGCGGCCGTATACGGTGAATACCATCGACGAGCATCTCGACATGCTGATGGTGTGCCACCACCTCGATCCGGCGATCGCCGAGGACGTGGCCTTTGCCGAGTCGCGCATCCGCCGCGAGACGATCGCGGCGGAGGACATCCTGCACGATCTGGGTGCGTTCTCGATGCTCTCGTCCGACTCGCAGGCGATGGGTCGCGTGGGCGAAGTGATCATCCGCACCTGGCAGACCGCGCACAAGATGAAGCAGCAGCGCGGCAAGCTCGGCAGCGACCCTGCCGCGCATGATAACCTGCGCATCAGGCGCTACGTCGCCAAGTACACGATCAACCCCGCGATCGCGCATGGGATCGCACACGTCGTCGGCTCGGTGGAGCCGGGCAAGCTTGCGGACCTCGTGCTGTGGAAGCCGGTATTCTTCGGGGTGAAGCCATCGCTCGTGCTCAAGGGCGGCATGATCGCCGCGGCGGCGATGGGCGATCCCAATGCCTCGATCCCCACGCCGCAGCCGGTGCATTATCGGCCGATGTTCGGCGCCTTCGGGAAAGCGGTCGCGTCGTCGGTGACGTTCGTGTCCCAAGCCGCTCTGAAGAACCCGGCCGTGCGCAAACTCGAGCTCGGCAAGCCGCTCGTCGCGGTGAAGAACACGCGGAAGATCGGCAAGCGCGACATGAAGCAGAACGACGCACTGCCGAGGATCGAGGTCGATCCGGAAACCTACGTCGTCCGCGCCGACGGCGAATTGCTTGCCTGCGAGCCCGCGACGGAGCTGCCGCTGGCGCAGCGTTACTTCCTGTTCTGAAGGCGATGCTCATCGTTCGGCAGAGGAGCGCAAAGCACGAGCATGTCGATGCGGAGCTCACGCTGCCGTTCGAGCTGCGCCTGAAGAGCCGTTTGCGCACCTCGCTGCAATCCGGGGAAGAAGTGGGCCTCTTTCTCGACCGCGGCGAGGTGCTGCGCGGCGGCGACTGTCTTGTCGCCGACGATGGGCGGATCGTCCGCGTGATCGCCGCTGCGGAGGCCGTGATGGAGGTGAGAAGCGTCGATCGGGGCGGCCTCGCGCGTGCGGCCTACCATCTCGGCAATCGCCACTGCCCGGTCGAGATCGGCGCGGATTGTCTCCGCTTTCCCGCCGATCGCGTGCTCTCCGAGATGCTGCTCGGCATGGGCTTCGTGGTCACGGCCGTGTCGGCGCCGTTCGAACCTGAGGCGGGGGCGTACGCGGCGGGACATCATCATCACTCGAGCGAGGCAAAGCACGCGGGCATCATCCACGACTTCGGGCAGCGCCCCGCGCCGCGGCGATGAACGATTTGGACACGCTCGAACCGACATTGGCCCTGGTACGGCTGTTGCAGCTCGCGAGCCCGGCATTGCCGATCGGAGCGTACAGCTATTCGCAGGGGCTCGAGTGGGTCGTTGCGGCGGGAGGCGTCCGCGACGCCGCCGCAGCGCAGGTCTGGATCGGCGACGCGCTGGAGCTCGTCATTGCTCCCGGCGAAGCCGCCGTCGTCTGGCGCCTGCTCAATGCCGTGCAAAGCGAAGACTGGTCGCAAGCCGGTGAATGGAACGACTGGTTCCGTGCTTCGCGCGAGACGGCGGAGTTGCGTGCCGAGACCGAGCAGATGGGATCGTCGCTTTGCAAACTCGCGTCCGACCTCGAGCTCTTGGATACGCCGGCGGCCGCGGCCGCCGCGGCGATGGTGCCCGTCACGTTGCCCGGCGCCTACGCGCTCATCGTCCGCGGATTCGACGTGCCGGCAGCGGGAGCGTTGACCGCGTACATCTGGTCGTGGCTCGAGAACCAGGTGCTCGCCGCGATGAAAACGATTCCTCTCGGTCACTCGGCCGGTCAGCGGCTGCTCGTCGAGCTCGGGGCGCGGATTCCCGCCGCGGTCACGCTTGCGCGCTCGATCGCCGACGAGGACGTCTCGTCCTTCGCGCCCGGGCTTGCGCTAGCGTCGTCGCGACACGAGACGCAGTACACTCGATTATTCCGTTCGTAGAGCCCACGCCCGTGAAATGCGCGAGCGCTACGAGCTCGCGGTCGTCACCAACGACATCTACACCGAAGAGGATGCGCAATTCCTGGTGCGCAACGACGCGCTTCCGCCCGAACGTATCATCGGCGTCGAAACCGGAGGCTGCCCGCATACGGCGATCCGCGAGGACGCATCGATCAATCTCGAAGCGGTCGATCGGCTCGCAAAGCGATTCGGCAATCTCGACATCGTTTTCGTCGAAAGCGGCGGCGACAATCTTGCCGCGACGTTCTCGCCCGAGCTTTCCGACCTCACGCTGTACGTGATCGACGTCGCCGCCGGCGACAAGATTCCGCGCAAGGGAGGGCCCGGCATTACGCAATCGGACCTGCTCGTGATCAACAAGATCGACTTGGCGCCTCTGGTCGGCGCATCGCTCGAGGTAATGGACCGCGACGCGCGCAAGATGCGCGGTGAGCGGCCCTTCGTGTTCACGAATCTCAAGACGGGGCAGGGGCTCGACACGGTCGTTCGTTTCATCGACGAGTACGGCATGCTGGCCGTTACAAAGGCTGCTGCTCGTTGGAACGGACGTAGCCCGGGTTGAGCCCGCAGGGCGAAGCCCGGGGTGACGCGGCCTGAAGGGCGCGGCTACGGCGCCTGGAACTTCACGCGCCGGTGCGAGCCGTCGCAGAAAGGCTTGTTCTCTGAGGCGCCGCAGCGGCAAAGGAGCTGCCGATTGCGGACCTCGTATGTGAACCCGTCGGCGGTTTCGACAGGCACGCCGCCCAAAACCCAGAGCGCTCCATTCGGTATCGTCGCCACGGTCGGCGGATAGGAGATTTCTACCGGCGGCTCGTTCGCGCTTTTGGCGTACTGCAAGCGGCCCGACGGGCAATCTGCGATCTGACGCTCGACGCGCTTCCGGACCGCGGGATCGGCCGTGTCCGCGATTTCGCGCCAGACGCTGCCGTGCGGATCGCAGAACGCATAGCCGGCGCAGAGCGATTCGTCGTCGGTCATGACGATGCCGACGCCGGCATAAACCTTGCGCCGCGCGGCGCTCGGCGCGCGATCCGCGGTACAAGTCCCGTCGAAGCCGACCTTCTGGTGCGATCCGTCGCAAAACGGTTTGTTGCGGGATTGACCGCACCGGCACAGCACGTAGGTCGCACTGCTCTTGTGCACCGGGCCTTCGGTCCAGGCGACGGCATCGCCGTGCTGGTCGAGGACCGGCGTGCGTGTGGTCAGCTGCGCTCCGCCTGAGACCTGATAAGGGCCGTTATTGGAGACCCTGATGCGAGGTTCCTGGCGCGCGTTGCCGCTGGTTTGATCGCTCACCTGGATACTCCTTTATGTGCCCGCGAGCTGCCGGTATCCCAGGATTATATCGGTCACCGCGATCAACGGGGCGCCGGTTCCAAATCAGTGCATCGTCCGCCGGCGCGCACCGCGATGGGTCGCCCCATTCGCCTTGACCGAGGATAGTCCCGGCTGGATTGGCCACGTCTTCAGAGCAAAGGAAACAAAAACAGCGCGTTACTGCGCACACACCGGATATGGCATGGATCGTGCGAAACATCAGCTGCCGGGGCGTTTGCCGCACCAATGCTGCGCGGCGCGCGCGTTCGTCCTGCGATCATTTCAGGGGAAGCGATTCTCAACCACTCGACACGGGGTAACTCCATGCAACGAAGAAGCTTTCTGCAACGACTGGCGCTCTATGCCGCACTGGCGACAAGCGGACTCGCGGTCGCTCCGCAGGTCCTCGCCGCGGACACCATCAAGGTCGGCATCCTGCATT
The DNA here is from genome assembly GCA_005888955.1 of Betaproteobacteria bacterium. Lineage (GTDB taxonomy): Bacteria > Pseudomonadota > Gammaproteobacteria > Burkholderiales > Casimicrobiaceae > PALSA-1003. Next base: position 2,736 of record VBCS01000002.1, on the reverse strand, counting down.
CGCTTTCGGGGACGATGGCGATCAGCGAAACGGTGCTCAAGGACGTCACGCTCATGGCGATCGACGAGATCAACGCCAAAGGCGGCGTCATGGGCAAAAAGCTCGAGCCGGTCGTTGTCGACCCGGCGTCGAACTGGCCGCTGTTCGCGGAAAAGGCGCGGCAGCTCCTGACCCAGGACAAGGTAGCGGTCGTCTTCGGTTGCTGGACATCGGTGTCGCGCAAGTCCGTGCTGCCCGTGTTCGAAGAGCTGAACGGCTTGCTCTTCTATCCCGTGCAATACGAGGGCGAGGAGCTGTCGAAGAACGTTTTCTACACCGGAGCGGCGCCAAATCAGCAGGCGATCCCCGCAGTCGAGTACCTGATGAGCAAGGAGGGCGGCGGCGCCAAGCGCTGGGTGCTACTGGGCACCGATTACGTCTATCCGCGCACGACCAACAAGATCCTCCGCGCGTTCCTCAAGTCGAAGGGCGTCGACGAGAAGGACATCATGGAGACTTATACGCCTTTCGGCCACAGCGACTACCAGACGATTGTCGCGGACGTCAAGAAGTTTGCCTCAGGCGGGAAGACCGCGGTGGTGTCGACCATCAACGGCGATTCCAACGTGCCATTCTATAAGGAGCTTGGCAATGCGGGATTGACAGCCACCGACGTGCCGGTGGTCGCGTTCTCGGTCGGAGAAGAGGAGCTGCGCGGGGTCGACACCAAGCCGCTGGTCGGCCATCTCGCGGCGTGGAACTATTTCATGTCGCTGAAGAACCCGGCCAATGACGAGTTCAAGAAGAAATGGGCGGCGTATACCAAGAAGATGAAGCTGCCCAACGCCGACAGGCCGCTCACCAACGACCCGATGGAAGCGGCGTACGTCGGCATCAACATGTGGAAGCAGGCGGTCGAGAAAGCCAAATCGACCGACGTCGACAAGGTGATTCCCGCGATGGCCGGTCAGACGTTCAAGGCGCCGGACGGATTCACGATCAAGATGGACGAGAAGAACCACCATCTGCACAAGCCCGTCTTTATCGGCGAGGTGCAGGCAAACGGCCAGTTCAACGTCGTGTGGAAGACGCCCGGCCCGATCAAGGCGACGCCGTGGAGCCCGTACATTCCCGAGGACAAGGGCAAGAAGGACGAGCCGGAGAAGAAGTGACGCATCCGTCCGAGCGCGCCGCGCCGCAGGCGCGAGCGCGATCGGAAACGGATGCGTCATCCCCGCGAAGGCGGGGATCCAGTGACTTTGGAACGCACGACACTGGGTTCCCGCTTGCGCGGGAACGACGACCGGCCCGGGATCCAGTGGCTCTTGATGTGGCACAGCGGGCGGCGGCGGCCCGTGATCACTCGCCGCCGTCCGCTGTGTCGTTTCGTTTCCTTCCGGCAGGAGAGGGGCTCCGATGAAACGCTTCGTCGCAGCGTTGGCGCGGGGCTGTCTGCCGGGCATCGTCGCGTTGCTGGCTTCGTCGGCGATGGCGGCGATCGCACCGCAGACGATCCGCGACCTTGCATTCGGCGAGAGCGACGACAAGATCAAGGCCATCGGCGCACTGTCCGCCGGCGGCGATCCGCAGGCGTTGCCGCTGCTGCAGGCGCTGCTCGACGGCGAGGTGCAGACCGTCGGCGAGGAACAAGTGCTGCTGGTCCAGGGAGAAAAGGCGACGGATCTACTGACCGGCAAGACGGTGAGCCCTCTGCCCGAGAACAGGGACGATGTCGTCGTCAACAACCGCATACGCAGGGGCCTCGGCACGGCGATCGCCGCATTGAAGCTCTCCGCCCCAGACCGGTCCGCTCGCCTGGCCGCCGCCAAAGAGCTGCAGAACAGCGCCGACGAAGACACCTTGGCGGCGATTACGACCGCGCTCGCGAAGGAAAGCGACGCGGAGATCAAGGAGCTCCTGTCTCAGACGCAGGCTTCGATCCAGCTCGCCAGCACGGACAGGGCCACGCGCATCGCCGCCATTCGCACGCTCGCCGAAAGCAGCAATCCGAGCACCAAGACGCTGCTGCTCGCCGTCCTCGAGCAGAAGGGCGGCAGCTACGTCGAACCCGATGCGGAAGTGCGCGGAGAAGCTGAAAAATCGCTGCGCGCCGTCGAGAGCAAGCTCGCTACCGGTGACATGATCGGGCGCATTTTCAGTGGCGCGAGCCTCGGCAGCATCCTGCTGCTGGCAGCATTGGGCCTCGCGATCACCTACGGCCTGATGGGTGTGATCAACTTGGCGCACGGCGAGCTGATCATGGTCGGTGCGTACGCGACCTACGTGGTCCAGAATCTGTTTCGCCGCTACGCCCCCGGCGCTTTCGATGCGTATCTCATCTGCGCCGTACCGATGGCGTTCGCTGCGGCGGGCCTGGTCGGCATGGCACTCGAGCGCTGCGTGATCCGCTTCCTCTACGGCCGGCCGCTGGAAACGCTGCTGGCGACCTGGGGCATCAGCCTGATTCTGATGCAGGCGGTGCGCACGGTCTTCGGCGCGCAGAACGTGCAGGTCGAGAATCCGTCGTGGATGTCCGGCGGCTTCGTCGCGATGACGGGCATCGTGCTGCCGTGGAGCCGGATCGTGATCATCGCTTTCGCCGCACTGGTGCTGCTGCTCATCTGGTTCCTGCTGACGCGAACATGATTGGGTCTATTCGTGCGCGCGGTTACGCAGAACCGGGCGATGGCGAGCTGCACCGGCGTGCCGACCCGGCGGGTCGATACACTTGCCTTCGGCCTCGGGGCGGGGGTTGCG
>VBCS01000511.1 GCA_005888955.1 Betaproteobacteria bacterium | reverse complement strand
CCGGCCTGGCCGACTACAAAACGCTGTTGCTCAGGCTGGCGCAGGAACCTTCGCTGCTCGCCCGTTAACGCCCGCGGCTCGCCGCCAACCGCGCCACCTTCCACTGTTCGACATCGCGCGCTTCACCCACGTCCTCGATGACGCGCTGCAGGCGGCGTGGGAAAATCGCTCCTCGCCCATGCCCTCTTCCATCGCTTCGTGAGCACCTCCGCGATCGCCCGCAATGCGCCGTGTCCTTGCGGTAGCGGCAAGCGCTTCAAGGATTGCCATGGTGGCCTCGCTGGACCCGCGGCCGCGCCGACCACCGCCGAGGAGTTGCTGCGCCTGGCGCAAGTGCGTTTCGCGGTCAACGAACCGACGAGCGCGCTGGAACTGCTCGAGCGGGCAAGCGCGCTCGCGCCCGAGCGCGCGGACCTTTGGCGCGAGCGCGCGCGAGTGCAGTGGACGTTCGCCCGCACGGACGCCGAAGCCACCTGCCGGGCTGCGCTTGCGCTTGCTCCCACCGACGTGGTCGCGTGGAACCTACTGGGGGAGATCATCCTGAAGCGTGATCCCGGCGGCGCCGAGGCGGCGTGGCGTGAAGCGCTCAAGATCGATCCGCACAACCCCGAAGCACTGTTCCATCTCGGTAACCGCCTGCGCGAGCGCGGCGAGCACGAGGTGGCGATCTCCCATTTCGAGCGCGCGCTCGAGCGCGTCCCCGGCCACCCTGGCGTGCTCAACAACCTCGGGCTCGCGCTCGAAGCACGCGGGGACGCGCAGCGCGCCGAAGCCTGTTATCGGGAAGTGTTGGCGGCACAGCCGCAACACGCCGATGCGCTCGCCAACGTCGCCAATCTCTTGCAGGGGCGGGAACGCTACCGCGAGGCAGTGCTCGCCTACGAGAAAGCGCTCGCCGTCCGGCGCGACTTTCCGGTGAAGTTCTGGCGCGCGCGCGGCATTGCGTTGAGCGAGCTCGGCGCCTTCGCGGACGCCGAGCAGAGTTTTCGCGAAGCGGTGCGCCTCGCGCCAGATCAGCTCCACGCGCAGATCGACCTCGGATCGATGTGCATCGTCCAGGAGAAGTACGACGAAGCGGAAGCGCCCCTCACCCGTGCGCTGGAGCTCGATCCCGATAACGTCTATGCACTCACGATGCTCACTAACGGCCGAATGCACAGGTGTGCCTAGGACGGATTGGAGGAGAGCTTCGCGCGGCTGCGTGCACTCATCGCCGACGAGAAGCCACGCGAGCAGTACAATGCAGTCCCGCTCCCGCTGCTCGCGACGCCGTTGGGCGCGGAGCTCGAGCTGGCTGCCGCCCGGCGCTGGGCGCAACAAATCGCCGCGCGGCTGGCATCAAAACGCCTGCCCGCAGCGACCAGTCCACGTACGCCGGGAGCGCGCTTGAGAGTGGGATTCGTCTCCTCGGACCTTCGCGATCATGCCGTCGGGCATCTGCTGGTCGAATGCCTGGAGCGTATCGATCGCTCGCGCATCGAGGTCTTCGCCTACAGCCTTCTGCCGCGTGAGGTGAGCGCATTCGGACAGCGCATCGCGCAGGCGCCCGAGCACTTTGTTGATTGCAGCTTGCAGGCGACCGAGGATGTCGCCCGGCGCATTCGCGGCGATGGGATTGAGCTGCTGATCGATCTCAACGGTTACACCACGCATGCGAAGAGCGAGATCTTTGCGCTGCGACCCTCGCCGGTGCAGCTCTCCTGGCTGGGCTATCTCGGCACGCTGGGCGCGCCCTGGTACGACTACGTCATCACCGACCGCTTCGTGAGTCCGAGCGCGGCGCAGGCGAATTTCGTGGAGCGTTTCTTGTATCTGCCCGATTGCTACTGTCCGAGCGACACCAAGCGCGCGGTGGCGAAGCGGCCGCCCACGCGCGGAGAATGCGCGCTGCCCGAGCAGGGGTTGGTGTTCTGCTGTTTCAACACCAGCTACAAGATCCTGCCCGAGGTCTTTGCCATCTGGATGCGGCTGCTCGCGGCGCTGCCTGGAAGCGTGCTCTGGCTCGCGCCGGCAAACGCAACCGCCGCGTTGAATCTGCGTCGCGAGGCGGCCGCGCGCGGAGTGGATCGGGCGCGGCTTGTCTTCGCCCCGCGCGTGAGCCTGCCCGAGCACCTGGCACGCCACGTGCACGCGGATTTGTTTCTCGACACCACACCCTATAACGCTGGCACCACCGCCAATGACGCGCTGTTCATGGGGATGCCGGTGCTGACCTGTGCGGGCGAGACCATGGCGAGCCGGGTGGCCGGCAGCCAGCTTCGCGCCATCGGGCTGCCGGAGCTGGTGACCACCAGCCTGGCCGACTACGAAACGCTAGCGCTCAGGCTGGCGCGGGAGCCCTCGCTGCTCGCCCGTTATCGCGCGCGGCTCGCCGCCAACCGCGCCAACCGTCCACTCTTCGACATGGCGCGCTTCACCCACGCCTTCGATGATCTGCTGCAGGCGGCGTGGGAAAATCGCTCCTCGCCCATGCCCTCGTCCATCGCTTCGTGAGCACCTCCGCGATCGCGCGCAACGCGCCGTGTCCGTGCGGTAGCGGCAGGCGCTACAAAGACTGCCATGGCGCGCTCGGGAACGTGGCAACGGCAACGGTTGCGAGATCAGTAGCGCCGCCGCCCACTGACGCATCCGCTGGCGCAGCGATCAACGCGATCGACGCTCTGCTGCGGCAAGCCGAAGAGAGCTTCGCTCGCGGGGAGCTCGCCGTTGCGGAAGCCACCTGGCAGGAGGTGCTCTCGCTCGATCCGGGTCACCCCGAGGCACTGTTCCACCTCGGCAACCGCCTGCGCGAGCGCGGCGAGCACGAGGCCGCGATCGATTATTTCGAGCGCGCGCTCGAGCGTGCCCCCGGTCACCCCGGCGTGCTCAACAACCTTGGGCTTGCGCTCGAAGCGCGCGGCGACGCGCAACGCGCCGAAAGGTGCTATCGGGAAGTGTTGGCAGCACAGCCGCAGCACGCCGATGCGCTCGCCAACCTCGCCAACGTACTCTCGGTTCGCGAAGCGTTCGACGAAACGGTGGCGGTCTACGAGAAGCTGTTCACCATCCGGCGCGATCTGCCGGCTGCCGTATGGATACGCCGCGCTATGGCGCAGAACCGGACGCAGGACATCGCCGGCGCGATCGACAGCTATCGCGAAGTGGCACGGCTCGATCCCGACGCTTTGCAGGTGTATCTGCATCTGGGCACGTTATACATACAGCAGCGCTCCTTCGCGGAGGCCGACACTGCGCTGCGCCGGGCGCTCGAGCTCGACCCGGGCAATCGCTACGCGCTGTCGCAACTCGCGCATACGCGGCAGCAGCGCTGCGCCTGGGACGGGCTCGCCGAGTTGTTCGCGCGGCTTCGGCAGAGTCTCGAGAGCGAGGACGCCAACACAGAGTTTCCTGTCCTGCCGTTCGCGATACTCGCGATGCCGCTCTCGCCTCTCGCGCAGCTTCGCGCCGCGCAGCGCTGGGCGCGCACCATCGCGAAGGGCCCGTTGCCGCCGCGGCCGACCGTGCGCCGCGGTCCGCGCGAGCGGCTGCGGGTCGCCTTCGTGACCGCGAACATGCACGATCATCCGACGATGCACCTGTCGCTCGAGTTCTGGGAAAAGATCGATCGCGCCCGCCTGGAGATGTTCGCCTACAGTCTCCGGCGCCACGACGACAATCCGTTCGAGCGCCGGGCGCGGACGGCTTTCGAGCATTTCGCCGATGTCAGCAAAGAGCCGGCAGCCCGCATTGCGCAGCGCATCCGAGAGGACCGGATTGCCATTCTCCTCGACCGCAACGGCTACACGCTCAACGGCCGGGAAGACATCTTTCCCCTTTGCCCTGCACCGATCCAGGTGAACTGCATCGGTTTCCCGGGCACCATGGGCGCGCCGTGGTATGACTACATCTTCACCGATCGCTTTACCGTGCCCGAACATTTACGGCATTTCTACAGCGAGCAGCCGCTGTACATGCCGCACATGGCTTTCCCCAGCGACACGACGCGCCTGCCGGCGGGACCGCCGCCCTCGCGTACCGCCTGCGGCTTGCCGGACTCCGGCTTCGTGTTCTGTTGCTTCAGCAACCCGCCGAAGATTCTGCCCGACGTGTTTGCGCTCTGGATGCGCCTGCTCGCCGCGGTGCCCGGAAGCGTGCTGTGGCTGCTCGGGACCAGCGACGAAGTCATGCCGAACCTGCGCCGCGAAGCCGCGCGGGCGCACATCGATCCGGCCCGACTCGTTTTCGCGCCGAGAGTCGAAGTCGGAGAGCACGTGGCGCGCAACGCCGCCGCGGACCTCTTTCTCGACACGTATCCTTATGGTGCACACACCACGGCCAACGATGCGCTCCTGGCCGGATTGCCGGTGCTCACCTGCGCCGGCGAGACCATGGTGAGCCGCATCGCCGGCAGCCAGCTGGAGGCCATCGGCCTCCCCGAGCTCGTCGCGGAGAATTTCGAGCAGTACGAAGCGCGTGCGCTCGAGCTGGCGAGCCGACCCGAGCTGCTCCGGAGCTATCGCGCGCGACTCGCCGCCAATCGCGCGACGCACCCGTTGTTCGACATGGCCCGTTATGCGCGCGACTTCGAGGACGCCATGGAGCGCCTCTGGAGCGATCACGCCGGCAATGCGCCGGTCTGAATCAAGGTCTCGAGCGAGGCGATGGCATCGCGGACATCGAACAGGCGCGCCTGCCCGGCGCGGATGCGCCTGGAAAGGTCGACGCGCCACGCGGGATCACGGCAGAGCCGCGCGGCAATCGCGAGGTAATCTGCTCGATCGCGCGCGATCAGCTCTGCTATCCCCAGCAGTTGCAACATGCCCGCGCTCTGCCGTCCGCGCATGAACGCTCCGGGGAGCGTGACCATCGGCAGGCCGCAGGCGAGCGCGTCGAGACTCGTGTTGCCTCCCGACCAGTGCATCGTGTCCAGCATCGCGTCGCACACGAGGTTGATCCGAAGATAATCGTCGTGCCCGACCTGAGGGAGCACACGGATGCGCTCGGGCGCGCTGACCCCATGCTCGCTCAATACGCGCGTGAGCCGGCGCATGAACTGCTCACCCACGGCGGGATAGCGGCCCTCAAACAGCACGAGCAACGCGTTCGGATTCGCCGCGAGGATTTCCGCGAACAACGCGTCGTTGTCGGGATGGATCTTCCACAGCGACTGCGGACAGAGCAGCAGCTTTCGATCCTCGGGCAAGCCGAAGCGCGCGCGGCTCGCGTCGTCCGGCATCGTCAGTGGCTCGTAGCGCGTGCCGATGCCGGGAGGCTTCACGAGCGCCTCGGTGTAATGCGCCTCGGCGCCTTGCGGTTCCATGACATCGCAGCTCACGAACGCGTCGATCGTCGGATGGCCCGTGGTCACGGGATGACCCCAGCCCGCGTGCTGCCGCGGCGCAAGCCGCAGTGCCGCGAGCGCGAAGCTGCAAGCATCCATGCCCAGCTCGGGGTAGACGAGAACATCGAGCTCGTCCGCGCGGATCGCCGGCGCGACGATGGATGGTCGCGCGCGCATGCCGGCGAAGGTGCGGAAGCAATCGGCACGCTGCGCGATTGCACTCGCGATCTCGTCCATGCCCGGGTAGAGAT
>VBCS01000510.1 GCA_005888955.1 Betaproteobacteria bacterium | reverse complement strand
GGTCGCCTCCGGCGAGCAGATGACGGTTCCTGACGAACTCGTAGCCGGTCGCCGCCAGGAGTGTAGGGATGGCCAGAAAAAACGAGAATTCCGTCGCTGCGGTGCGCGACAGCCCGAAGAGCATGCCGCCGATGATCGTCGCGCCCGAACGCGACGTTCCGGGGATGAGTGCGAACGCCTGCGCAATGCCGATCTTGAGCGCGTCGGGCCAGCGCATGTCGTCGATCTTATCGATCCGCGCCTCGCGCGGATTGCGGCGCTGGCGTCGTTCCACCCAGAAGATGACGATCGCGCCAACGATGAACGCCGCTGCGACCGGCGCCGGCGCGAACAGCTTCGCCTTGATTGCGCTGCCGAAGGCGAGCCCGAGGATCGCGGCGGGCAGAAACGCGACGAAAAGGTTGAGGACGAATCGCTGCGCGCCGCGGTCGCGGAAGATGCCGGCGGCGACCGCGAAGAGCTTCGCCCGGTATTCCCAGCAGACGGCGAGTATCGCGCCGGCCTGGATGACGATCTCGAAGAGCTTCGCCTTTTCGCCGGTGTAGCCGAGCAGCGACCCGGCGACGATCAGATGCCCGGTGCTGGAGACCGGAAGAAACTCAGTCAGACCTTCGACAACTCCGAGGATTGCAGCGACAAGCAGGTTGGCGTCGGTCATCGGGTGAGGCCTTGCAAACAAAAAAGGCCGGGCGGCAGCGCCGTCCGGCCACGCGATTGTAACCTTCGTCAGCTGCGCTTGGTCAGCGACGCCAGCGCCTGTTTGAGGGCGTCGTCGTCGCCGGTTGTCACCTGACCGGTCGGCGTCAACTTATCGATGATCTGCGGCAGCACCTGGGCGAGTCCCGAGCTCGCGTCGCCGTGCGACAGGCCGAGTTGCTGCGCGATTTGTCCGATGGAACCGCTGCCCAGAATTTCCTGCAGTTGACCGCCGCTGATCGGCATGTTCGCACCGGTGCCAACCCAGGAACCGACGTGATCAGCCATGCCGCCGTGCTCGAACTTGCTGATGATCCCCGGCAGGCCGCCGTTCTGTTGAATCAATTGCAGCGCCGCCTGGAGCAGTGGACTTTGCCCCTGCTGCGTGCCGCCCATCATGCCGCCGAGCAAATTGTCGAGCAAACTCATGCTTTGTCTCCGTATTCGGTGCGTTCGCGATCAAGCGTTATTGCGACGATGTCAAGCGGGCGCAGCGGCCGGGAACACCCAGAGCGACTCGCGCGGTAATTCGAGCCAGCACTCGCCCGCGGCCGGTGCATTGCCGTAGCAGCGCAAGCGCAGCTCGCCGAGCTTGAATAGGTTCTCGCGCCGGTCGCCCAGGAACATGCCCGTGACCAGTTCGGTCCGCACGCGATTGTCGGCGGCGCCGTTGGCGATCTGTGTGCGTTCGAGGCGGATGATGCCGGTGGCGGTGTCGCCGGGTTTGAGCTCGCCGCGGGTCACCCCCCATAGCCGCCAGCCTTCGCCTTCCAGCAGCGCGCGGCCATCGGCGACCTGCGAGACTTTGCCGGGCAGATGATTATTGCTGCCCATGAACTCGGCGGTGAACTGCGTCTGCGGCCGGTTGTACATCTCTTCGGGTGTTCCCTGCTGCTCGATCACGCCGAAGTTGAGCAGCAGGATGCGGTCGGACATCGCCATCGCTTCGGTCTGATCGTGGGTGACGACCAGCGCCGAAATGTGCAGCCGGACGATCAGCTCGCGCAGTCACGCGCGCGCTTCCTCGCGGAGCTTCGCATCGAGGTTCGACAAAGGCTCGTCCATGAGCACGACGGGAGGGTTGTAGACCAGTGCGCGCGCGATCGCGACGCGCTGTTGCTGGCCGCCCGAAAGCTGATGCGGGAGTCGCTGCGCCAGGTGCCCGAGGCCCAGGTTGTTCAATGCCTCGGTCACGCGCTTGTCGATGTCGGCCCCGGAGGTGTTGCGCAAGCGCAGGCCGTAGGCGACATTCTCGAATACCGTCTTGTGCGGCCACAGCGCGTAGGACTGGAACACCAGGCCGAGGCTGCGCTGCTCCACCGGCATATCGACGCCGGCCGCGCTGTCGTAGAGCACCGATTCGCCGATCGCGATCTTCCCCTGGCTCGGCTGTTCGAGCCCCGCCACCGAGCGCAGCAGTGTCGTCTTGCCGCTGCCCGAGGCGCCGAGGAGGGCGACCACTTCGCCAGGGCTCAAGGTCATCGACACGCCCTTCAGAATCGGGTTGTCCCCGTACTGCAGGTGGAGATTTTCGACGACGAGCTTATTCATGGAGACGGACTCCGAAGCGCAGTGCGACGGCGAGGCCGACCGCGACCAGCGCGATGTTGATAAGCGACAGCGCGGCGACCTGGTCGATCGCGCCGGCGCCCCACAGCGAGACGAGCATCGCGCCGATGACCTCCGTGCCTTGGCCGAGCAGATACACGCCCGTCGAGTACTCGCGCTCGAAGATCATGAACACGAGGAGCCAGCTCGCCAGCAGCCCGAAGCGGATCAGCGGAATCGTGACGTCGGTCAGCACGCGCCGGCTCGACGCACCCACGGTGCGGGCGGATTCCTCCAGCTCGGGCCC
>VBCS01000509.1 GCA_005888955.1 Betaproteobacteria bacterium | reverse complement strand
TGTCTACACGCATTGGGCAAAAGGACTCGTCCGCTGATGTCGGCGATTCGTTCGCTTTCGGATCATCTGATCAACCAGATCGCCGCCGGCGAGGTGGTCGAGCGGCCCGCGGCGGCGCTGAAGGAGTTGCTGGAGAACAGCCTCGACGCCGGCGCGCGCTCGGTCGACATCGATCTGGCCGGCGGCGGCATCAAGCTCATCCGCGTTGCCGACGACGGCGCCGGCATCGAGCGCGAGGATCTCGCGCTGGCGCTCGCGCGGCACGCAACATCCAAGATCGCGACCCCGGCCGATCTCGAAGCGATCGCGACGCTCGGCTTTCGCGGCGAAGCTCTCGCCTCGATTGCCGCAGTGTCGCGGTTGAGCCTCACTTCGCGTTCGGAGGACAAGCCGCACGCGTGGCGCATCGAGGTCGACGGCGGTGAGGTCGGGGTGCCGCAGCCTGCCGCGCTCGCGGCGGGAACCACGGTGACCGTCCAGGAGCTCTACTTCAACACGCCGGCGCGGCGGAAGTTCCTGCGCACCGACGGCACTGAGTACGGCCATTGCGAGGAAGCGTTCCGTCGTGTCGCGCTGTCGCATCCCGACGTCGGATTCACGTTGAGCCACAACGGCAACTTACGCTATCGCCTGTTGGGCGGCGGCCGGCGCGCGCGCGTCGATGCGCTGCTGGGCGATGCCTTCGGGCCGCAGGCCGCGACGGTCGACGTTGCGGGACCCGGCCTGGCGCTTGCCGGCTGGGCGGTGCGACCGGCGTACGCGACCGCCGCGCGCGACGCGCAGTATCTGTTCGTGAACGGGCGCTTCGTGCGCGACCGCGTCCTGACTCACGCGCTGCGCGAGGCGTATCGCGACGTGTTGCACAACGATCGCCAGCCCACTTATGCGCTCTGGCTCGTGATCGAGCCGAGGCAGGTCGACGTCAACGTGCATCCGACCAAGATCGAGGTGCGCTTCCGTGAAAGCGGTGCGGTGCATCAGTTCGTGCGTCACGCCGTGGAAAAAGCGCTCGCGATGACCGCGGCCGACCAGCCCGCCGTTTCCGCGACGGAGCGCCTTGGCGTCGCTGCGGCACGGACGCCGCCGCTCATGCCGGGGCGCGAGGCGCGCGCGTCGTTCGGCGCTTCGCCGGCGCAATCGGCAATGGCGCTCGCGGCCGAGCCTGCGGCGTTCTACGCGCGGTTGTTCGGCGAGCGCGCACCGATTCCGCGCGATGGTGGCCCCGATCTTCCCAACGACGACGAGCGTCCGCTGGGCTTTGCACTGGCGCAGCTCCACGGCATCTACGTGCTTGCGCAGAACCGCGACGGGCTGGTGCTCATCGACATGCACGCGGCGCACGAGCGCATCCTGTACGAGCGGCTGAAAACCGCGCTCGATCGTGCGCTGCCGATGCAACCGTTGCTGGTGCCGGTGACGTTTGCCGCCGATCCGCTCGACGTCGCGACCGCGGAAGAAAACTCCGGCGTGCTGGCCTCGCTCGGCTTCTCGGTCTCGGCGCTGGGGCCGGGAACGCTCGCGGTGCGCGGCATCCCCGCGCTGCTGCGCGACGCCGATGTCGTCGTCCTCGCCCGCGCCGTGCTCTCCGACCTGCGCGAATACGGCGCCAGCCGCGTGTTGACCGCGCAGCGGGACGAACTCCTGTCGACCATGGCCTGCCACGGCGCGGTGCGCGCGCACCGCAGCTTGAGCGTGCCGGAGATGAACGCGCTGCTGCGCGGAATGGAAGCAACCGAGCGCGCCGGACAATGCAACCACGGCCGCCCGACGTGGTATCAGCTTACCCTCGCCGATCTGGACCGTCTGTTCATGCGGGGAAGGTGATTGATTCCCCCTCACCCGCGCTTCGCTTCGCTCGCTTGCCCTCTCCCCGGTGTGCGGGGAAGAGGGTAGGGCGAGGAGGCGCCCGCGAGCAGTGCATGCTCCCCGCCATCTTGCTCATGGGCCCGACCGCGGCAGGCAAGAGCGCGTGGGCGGTGGCGCTCGCGGAGCGCTTCGGCGGCGAGATCGTCAGCGTCGACTCGGCGCAGATCTACCGTGGCATGGATATCGGCACCGCCAAGCCGGACCAGAAGCTACGCGGTCGCATCGCGCATTACCTGATCGACGTCATCGATCCGACGGAGGCTTATTCCGCCGCGACGTTCGCGCACGACGCGCTTCGGGCGATCGCGGACATCCGCAGCCGCGGCCGTGTGCCGATCCTCGCCGGCGGCACAATGCTCTACTTCAAAGCGCTCGCCGAAGGCTTGTCCGCATTGCCTACCGCCGATCGGAAGCTGCGGGCGGAGATCGATGCCCGTGCCGCGCGTGAAGGTTGGCCCGCGCTGCATGCGGAGCTTGCGCGGATTGATCCACAAACGGCAGCGCGATTGAAACCGACGGACGCGCAGCGGATTCAGCGCGCACTCGAGGTCTGGCACCTCGCCGGCTCGCCGCTCTCGGCGCTGCAGGGACGCCGCGCGCGCTCGCGCGATGCGCTCGGCCCCACGTTGCGCATCGCGCTCGTTCCGTCCGATCGCGCCCGCCTGCACGAGGCAATTGCGCGGCGCTTCGACACCATGCTCGCAGCGGGCCTGGTCGACGAGGTTTCCGGACTGCGGCGCCGCTACGCGTTGACGCCCGACCTCCCCTCGATGCGCTGCGTCGGATACCGCCAGGCCTGGTCCTACCTGGAAGGAGAGATCGATCGCGCGAC
>VBCS01000123.1 GCA_005888955.1 Betaproteobacteria bacterium | reverse complement strand
TCCGCACCTTGGCCGGATTGCTCCGAACGCCCCGACGCGTTGCCCTCGCGGCCGCCGTTCACCGCCGCGCTCGTCATCCCCGCGGCTTGCAGCAGCCGGGTGAGCTCGCCCTGCTCCAGCTCGGCCATCTGTCCGCGCTTGAGCTGTGGCGGCATGGCAACCACGCCGTAACGCGTGCGGATCAGGCGGCTGACGGTCAGTCCCAGCGCCTCGAACAATCGCCGAACTTCGCGATTGCGTCCTTCCGGCACCGTCAGTTTGTACCAATGATTGGTCCCCTCTCCGCCCCCGTCCGCGATCGATGTCACGCGGCCCATGCCGTCGTCGAGTGCGATGCCTTCGAGCAGCGCGCGCTCCTGTTCCGGTGTCAGCGTACCGACGATGCGCACCGCGTACTCGCGCTCGACCTCGTATCGTGGATGCATCAGGCGGTTGGCGAGCTCGCCCGACGTGGTGAACAGCAACAGGCCTTCGCTGTTGAAGTCGAGGCGGCCCACGGCGATCCACTTGGCGCCGCCGAGGCGAGGCAGCTTGTCGAACACCGTCGGCCTACCCTCGGGATCGGCGCGGCTGACAATTTCTCCCGTGGGCTTGTGGTACATGAGCACGCGCGTGCGCGGTGGCGCGAAACGCAGCCGCACGAGCTCGCCGTTGATGCGGATCTGGTCGTTGGGACCGACCTTCTGGCCGACTTCCGCCGGCTGGCGGTTAACCGTGATGCGACCGGCGATGATGAGCTCCTCGAGTCCGCGCAGCGAGCCGTAGCCGCATTGCGCCAGCACCTTATGCAAGCGCTGCGGCTCGGTGAAGACGGGCTCAGTGGAACGTCGGGTCGGATTTCGGTGCATCGCGCCCTGCGTCCCCCGCGGATGCGGCGAGGTCAGCGGATGCGGATGCCGGTGTGGCGAGGATCGGGCTCGCGAGCGCGAACTCGGCCTCGGCGGCCTTTGCGGGGGCATCGGGTAGCTCCAGGAGGTGGGAGTTGTCGAGCTGTGCCAGCGGCGGCAGCTCGGAGAGTGAACGCAGGTTGAGATCGTCGAGAAACTGCTTGGTCGTGGCATAAAGCGCGGGGCGCCCGGGCGTCTCGCGATGCCCGACGACCTCGATCCATTGCCGGTCTTCGAGCGTCTTGATGATGTAGGTCGATACCGCGACGCCGCGAATCGACTCGATATCGCCGCGCGTCACCGGCTGCTGATAGGCGATGATCGCCAGCGTTTCCATGGCCGCGCGCGAGTAACGCGGCGGCTTTTCCGGCGTGAGCCGGTCGAGATACGGCTGCAGCTCGGGCTTGGCGCGGAAGCGCCAGCCGCTCGCAACCTGAGTGAGCTCGACGCTGCGCGCGGCCCAGGCGTCGCGGATCTCTTCGAGCAGCCGGCGGATCGCGTCCTGTTCCAGCGGCGGATCGAAGAGCTTCGCCAGCTGCGCCGCGGACAGCGGCTCACCGGCGACCAGCAGTGCCGCTTCCAGGATGCTCTTGATTTCGCCGAGATCGTCCACGATCAGGACTGCTCTTCGGCTTCCAGAACAAAAGCCGGGTCGCCCTTGCGCTGGACGTAGATCGGCGCGTAGGGTTCGGCCTGCGCGAGCTCGAGCAACTGCTCGCGGGCGAGCTCGAGGATGGCGAGAAAGGTCACGACCAGGCGCGGCAGGTCGACGCGCTCCTCGAACAACGTCGTGAACTCGAAAAAGCGGCCCGCCACGAGCAGCTTCAGGAGCCGACTCATTTGGCTCCGGACGGACAGTTGCTCGCGCGTGACGAGATGGTGACGGTTGGCGCGGGCGCGCGCGACGAGCCCCGCCCACGCTGCCTTGAGATCGTCCGGGTGTACATCGGGCAAGTGCGCGGTCGTGACGCGATCGAACCATACGCGGACCAGCGCGAAGTCGCGCTCCGCCAGCGGCAGCTCGTCGAGCGCCTTGGCGCCGGCTTTCATGCGCTCGTACTCGAGCAGGCGCCGCACCAGCTCGGCGCGCGGATCTTCGGCTTCCTCCCCTGCCGCCGCGGGCGGCTTGGGCAGGAGCAGCCGCGACTTGATCTCGATCAGCACGGCAGCCATCAACAGATATTCCGCGGCGAGCTCGAGTTGCGTGCGGCGCATCATCTCGACGTAGCCCAGATACTGGCGCGTCAATTCGGCCATCGGTATGTCGAGCACATTGATGTTCTGCTTGCGGATGAGGTAGAGCAGCAGGTCGAGCGGACCTTCGAAGGTCTCCAGAAAAACTTCCAGCGCCTCGGGCGGAATGTACAAGTCCTCGGGCAGCTCGAGCAGCGGCTCGCCGTAGACGCGCGCAACCGGCGCGCCGGCCGCCTGAGCGAGATCGAGCATCGGTGCCTTGATCGCTGCCCCGGTCATGGGTATACCCCCACGCTTGCGGCCTCATTGGCCAATTCGGCCGCTGCGCTGCCCCCTAAAGGGGCGCACCCGCGCCTTGGCCCTGCGGCGCTCATGTGTACGCCAATCCCATCACCTCGCGCACGTCGCGCATCGTCTCCTCGGCGAGCTTGCGCGCGCGCTCGCAGCCGTCGGCGACAATCGCGCGCACCAGCGACGGATCGTCGAGGTATTTCTGCGCGCGCTCCTTGATCGGTTCCTGTTCGGCGATGATGGCATCGATCACTGGTTGCTTGCATTCGAGGCAGCCGATGCCTGCAGTCGTGCAGCCCTTCTGCACCCAAGCCTGCCTGGCCTGATCGGAATAGATCTTGTGCAGCGACCATACCGGACACTTTTCCGGCGTGCCAGGGTCGGAGCGATGCACGCGCGCCGGATCGGTCTGCATCGTTCGAACTTTCTTCGTGATCGATGCCGGCTCCTCGCGCAGCAGGATCGCGTTGCCGTAGGACTTGGACATCTTCTGCCCGTCGAGCCCCGGCACCTTGGGCGTCTCGGTCAAGAGCGGTTGCGGCTCGGGCAGGATCATGCGGCGCGAGCCTTCCAGATAGCCGAACAGCCGCTCGCGGTCGCCCAGGGCGAGATTCTGTGCCTGGTCGAGCATATCGCGCGCCGCTTCCAGCGCCGCCTGATCGCCCTGCTCCTGAAATGCCGCCCGCAACTGCTCGTAGCGCTTGGCGCGCTTCGACCCCAGCTTCTTGATCGCCGCCTTGGCCTTTTCCTCGAACCCCGACTCGCGGCCGTAGAGATGATTGAAGCGGCGGGCGAGCTCCCGCACGAGCTCGAGGTGGGACACCTGGTCCTCGCCCACCGGGACCATGTTTGCGCGATAGACCAGGATGTCGGCTCCCTGCATCACCGGATAGCCGAGAAAGCCATAGGTGCTCAAATCGCGATCGGCAAGCTTTTCCTGCTGATCCTTGTATGTCGGCACGCGCTCCAGCCAGCCCACGGGCGCAATCATCCCGAGCAAGAGCGTAAGCTCGGCGTGCTCGGGCACGTGCGATTGGATGAAGACGGTCGCCCGCGCGGGATTGATCCCGACTGCGAGCCAGTCGATGAACATTTCCCACACGCTCTCGGCGATAGCTTCGGGCTCGTCATAATGCGTGGTGAGCGCGTGCCAGTCGGCGGCGAAGTACAGGCATTCGTACTCCTCTTGCAGTCGCACCCAGTTCTTGAGCGCACCGTGGTAGTGCCCGAGATGCATCCGGCCGGTCGGGCGCATGCCCGACAGCACGCGGTCAGTGAACATCGGTATTGAGCGGTCCGTGGCGTTGCATCAGCCGAGACCGAGCAGCCACCGGATCGCGTACTCGCCGCCGCGCATGATGGGAAGCATCAGATAGTTGAGGACGCCGGTCACCAGAAGCAGGATCACCACCATGAATCCGTAGGGCTCGAGCCTGGAATAGCGGTACGCGAGTGGCCCGGGCAGAAGGCTGAGGGCGATCCGGCCCCCGTCCAGCGGTGGAATGGGAAGCAAATTTAAGGCCATCAGCACTAGATTGACGTCAATTCCAGCCTTCGCCATTTCGAACAGCCCGTCGCTATCGATCAGCCCGCCGGGCACCGCGGACTTGAGCAGGATTGCCCACCCGACCGCCATCAAAAAATTCGCGAACGGACCCGCTCCGGCGACCCAGAACATGTCGCGCTTCGGATGGTGCAAGTTGCCGAAATTAACCGGCACCGGCTTCGCCCATCCGAAAATGAACAACGGAGCCCGAGTCAGGACCGACAACGCGATCAGGAAACCCGGCACCGCGATCGTTCCGATCGGGTCGATGTGCTTCAGCGGGTTCAGTGTGACCCGGCCGAGCATGTAGGCGGTCTGGTCGCCGAATCGCCTGGCGACGTAGCCGTGGGCCGCCTCGTGCAGAGTGATCGCAAAGACCACCGGCACCGCCCAGAGCACGATGGTCGCAAGCGACAACTCCATCAACGGCTATTCTACCAGCTACCGGGCAGCCGATGCATCCGCTGCCCGCGTGCCGGAATGCGTCCCGCACGGGGACTTATTCCGAGGTTCCTTAGGCGCGAACGCTTGCCAAGCCGAGCCGCACAGGATCGCCGCGACCCATGCGCCGCACGACCGGCGGCGCCACCGCGAGATCGACGACGGTCGTCGGCTCAAGATGACAGGCTCCGCTGTCGATGATGAGATCGAGCGCGCGCTCGTACTGGGCGCGGATCGCGGCCGGATCGTTCAGCGGCTCGTCGCCCCCGGGTGGAATCAGCGTCGAGGACAGCAGCGGCTCGTCGAGCTCGGCGAGCAGCGCCCGTACTACGGCGTGATCGGGCACGCGCACGCCAATGGTGCTGCGCCGCGGGTGCTTCAAGCGCCGCGGCACTTCGCGCGTCGCCGGAAGCAGGAAGGTAAAGCTTCCGGGCACGCCTTCCTTGACGATGCGAAACTGCCAGTTATCGAGCTGCGCATACCGACCCACCTCGGCCAAGTCGCGGCACACCAGCGTCAGGTGGTGCTTGTCGTCGATCTGGCGCAAGGCGCGGATGCGAACGGCCGCTTCCGCGTCGCCGATGCGACATCCCAGCGCGTAGCTGGAGTCGGTCGGGTAGGCGATGACCCCGCCGTCACGTACGATCGCCGCCGCCCGCCGTATAAGGCGGCGCTCCGGATCCACCGGATGGATTGAGAAGTATTGTGCCAAATGTCTCGGCCGTTCCCGGGCCGGCTGCCATAGTTCGCTATATAATCCGGGAATATTCTAACGCGTGGTTATATCGTCGTCGGGTGAACCTGCAGCAGATCCGTTATCTGTGCGCCGTCGTCGATCACGGTCTGAATGTCTCCGTGGCCGCCGATGCGCTGTTTACCTCGCAGCCCGGCATCAGCAAGCAGATCCGGCAGCTCGAGGAAGAGCTCGGCGTGCCGATCTTCATCCGCCAGGGCAAGCGTCTCACCGCCTTGACCGAGGGCGGCGAAGTCATCGTCGCTACCGCGCGCCGTGCATTGCAGGAGCTCAACAATCTAAAGCGCGTCGGCGCGGAGTTCAAGGCAGAGGATGTCGGCACGCTGGCGATCGCGACGACGCACACCCAGGCGCGTTACGTCCTGCCGCCGGTGCTCAAGCGCTTCGCCGATAAATATCCTCGGGTCCGCTTGCTGCTCCACCAGGGCAATCCGATTCAGGTGGCCGAGCAGACCGCGCGTGCCGAAGTCGATGTCGGCATCGCGACCGAGGCGCTTGCCGACTTTCCCGAGCTTGTGACGCTGCCCTGCTACACCTGGAATCGCTGTGTGCTCGTGCCCAAGGGTCATCCGCTAACCCGGGAAAAAACGCTGACGCTCGAAGCCCTCGCGCGCTATCCCATCGTCACCTACGACTTCAGCTTCACCGGCCGCTCGCAGATCAACGCCGCTTTTGGCGCCAAGGGTCTCACGCCCAACGTCGTGCTCACTGCGCTCGACGCCGACGTGATCAAGACCTACGTCGAACTGGGGCTGGGTATCGGCATCGTGGCGCAGATGGCCTACGATGCGGCGCGCGATCGGCAGTTCGAAAAGCTCGGGGCGAATCACCTGTTCGCACCCAGCACGACGCGGCTGGCGCTGCGCCGCGGAGTGTACTCCCGCGGCTTTGTCTACGAGTTCATCACCCTGTTCGCACCCCAATTCGACCGGGCGGCGATCGAGGCAGCGCTTAGGGGAGACGCGGATCAGTATGAGTTGTAGCGTGTCGCGGAATGGCCCGCGGCGGAGCTAGAGCACCGATGGCGACTCGCTCTTCGGCCGCGTTTGCCTTTATCGTGCTGTTTGCGACGGCCGCGGCGCGTGCGGCCGGGCTGCCGACGGTCGAGCTCAGCGTCAACGGCCATCGCCTCGTGGCGGAAGTGGCGGCGACCGAAGCGACGCGGACCACCGGTTTGATGAACCGGTTCAGCCTGCAGGCGGATCACGGCATGCTGTTCGTCTTCAAGGAGCCGCAGCCCCAGGCATTCTGGATGAAGAATACCTATGTGCCGCTGTCGATCGCGTTCATCGACGGCGACGGTCTGATCATCAACATCGAAGACATGGCGCCGCTGACGGAGAACACGCATCCCTCGCGCGGTCGAGCGCTCTACGCGCTCGAGATGAAAAAAGGCTGGTTTGCGGAACGCGATATCGCACCCGGCGCCCGGATCGAGGGATTGGCTAAGGCGGCTCGGGCCAGAGAGTGAGGCGCCATGCCGAAGATGGGCGCCCCGGTCCAGACGGCGGTTATCGCCAGTGCACCGCGTGGCCGATGACCGCTCCCAGGCTTTTTTCTAGCGTCGCGCCGAATTTCCGCGCCAGGCGCTCGGTGAGGTTCTCCTTCACCGTGAAGTCGACGACGTCTTCCGCCTTGATCACCTCGCGCGCGACGTAGTCGACGCTGCCGAGTGCGTCCGCCAGACCGAGATCGACGCCGCGCGCGCCATTCCACACCAGGCCCGAGAAGAGCTCCGGCGACTCCTTGAGCCGGGCGCCGCGCCCCGCCTTGACGGCGGCGATGAACTGTTGGTGTATCTCCACAATCATCTTCTGCGCGTAGTCCCGCTGCTGCGGAGACAACGGCGAGAACGGGTCAAGAAACGTCTTGTTCTCTCCGGCGGCGAGCGCGCGGCGCTCGATGCCGAGCTTGTCCATCGCGCCGACGAAACCAAAACCGTCGATGATCACGCCGATCGAACCGATCAGGCTCGCCTTGTTGACGTAG
>VBCS01000508.1 GCA_005888955.1 Betaproteobacteria bacterium | reverse complement strand
CCGGGGCTGCAGGCGACCGCGGAAGTGACGGGCGGGTCGGTGGACAATCTGAAGCTCCTCGGCGCCGGCAAGGCGGAAGTCGGATTCTCGATGGTCGACGCCGCATGGGACGCCGCCCACGGAACGGACAAGTTCAAGGAAGGAAAAGTCAATGTCCGCACGCTGATGGTTCTTTATCCCAACCGCATGCAGATCGTGACGGTGGACGGCACCGGAATAAACAAGCTTTCGGATATACGCGGCAAACGCGTGTCGACGGGTTCGGCAGGCAGCGGTGTCGAGGTTGTGGCGCTGCGCGTGCTCGAGGCGATGGGGCTCGATGCTAAAAAGGACTTCAAGCAGGAGCGGCTCGGCGCGTCGGAATCGGCAAACGCGATCAAGGATCGCAAGATCGATGCCTTCTTCTGGATCGGCGGGGTGCCGACGGCGGCGCTCACCGACCTCGCGGCGACGCCCGGCGTCAAGATGAAACTGCTCGACCTTGCGGAATATGCCGACGCGATGAACAAGAAGTACGGACCGCTGTATACCAAAGGCGTGATTCCAGCGGGGAGCTATCCCGGTATGGACAAGCCCGCCGCCATCATCGACGTCTGGAACGTTCTGGTCACCAGCGACAAGATGAGTGACACGATGGCCTACAACATCGTCAAGACGCTGTTCGAGAAGAAGCCGGAGCTGGTCGCGGTGCACAAGGAAGCCGAAAACATCGACCTCAAGAATCAGGCGATCGGTTCGCCGTTGCCGTTCCACCCGGGGGCGAAAAAATACCTGGCCGAGCACGGCGTGAAGGTGGAGTAGCTGCCAGCCTTCTGGCGCGCAGGGCCGGCGTCGGGCGCACTGCCACCGCGGGAAGCGATCCTGACGCAGTCATCCTAAGGAGCATTCGACGTGTCCGACATCGCCGGGCGCGCGCAGCCGACGGACGAGCCGCTCGTCACCGACGAGCGCCTGAAGAAGGCCGAGGAATTCATCGAGGAGGAGGAGGGCGCGGTCAGCCGCTTTCGCGGCTGGCTCGGCCGCGCGACGACGATCCTGCTCGTCCTGATGAGCCTCTTCCATCTGTATGCCGCGGTCGAGATCGTCCCGGCGCAGGTGCTGCGGCCGGTGCACGTCGGCTTCGTGCTCCTGCTCGTCTATCTGCTCTTCCCGATCGCGCCGCGGTTCCGCAACCGGCTGATGTGGTGGGACATTGCCTGCGCCCTGCTCGGGGTCGCCACGATCGTCTACCTGCTCGCAGGCGGCGACGACATCTGGGACCGCAGCGTTGTGCCCACGCAGCTCGACGTGTTCTTCGGGGTCGCCTTCGTGCTCCTCGTGATCGAAGCCTGCCGACGGACGTCGGGGTGGATCATCGCTGGCGTCGTTTCGGCATTTCTCGTTTACGCCTTCGTGGGACCGTGGCTGCCGGGCCAGTGGACGCATCGCGGGTACGACATCTCGAGCATGTCCGGCTTTCTATACCAGACGCTCGAAGGCATCTTCGGCACGACTGTCGACGTGGCATCGTCGCTGATCATCCTGTTCACGATCTATGGCGCGTTTCTGCAGCATTCCGGCGCCGGCAAGTTCTTTCTCGACTTCAGCTTCGCCGCGATGGGCGGCAAACACGCCGGCGCCGGGCGCACGGTCGTGCTGGCGTCGTTTCTGCTCGGCGGTCCGTCCGGCTCTGGGGTCGCGACCACGGTCACGATCGGCTCCGTCGCTTACCCGATGCTTGCACGCTCGGGTTACGGCAAGGAAGCTGCGGGCGGCTTGCTCGCCGCGGGCGGCCTCGGCGCGATCATCTCGCCGCCCGTGCTCGGTGCCGCGGCCTTCCTGATCGCGGAGTTTTTGAAGATCAGCTACCTCGACGTGATCCTGATGGCGACAGTGCCGACGATTCTCTACTACCTGTCGCTGTTCGTGATGGTCGAGCTCGACGTGCGCAAGTTCGGCATGCCCGCCGTGGCTGTGGAGATGCTGCAGTCAGTTTGGCAGTTGACGCGCCGCTACTGGTTCCATTTCATTTCGCTGGTTGCGATTCTCGTCTTTCTGGTCTGGGGCTTCTCCCCGGTCGCGAGCGTGTTCTGGGCGACCGTCGCGACTTTCGCGGTGAGCTTTCTCGATCGCGAATCTGCGCTCGTTCCGCGCCGGTTGATCACGGCGCTCAAGGACGGCTCGCTGCAGGTGCTCAACGTCGCCGCCGTCTGCGCGGCCGCCGGGATCATCGTCGGGGTCGTGGCCAAGACCGGGCTCGGCTTGAAGTTCAGCGCGATCGTCATCGGTTACGCCGGCGGCAGCCTGGTGCTGACCGCAATCTATACGGCGCTGATCGTCTGGGTCGTGGGGCTGGCAGTGCCCGTGACGGCGAGCTACATCATCTGCGCGGTCATCGCGGCGCCCGCGATGATCAAGCTCGGCGTGCCGGACTATGCGGCGCACATGTTCATCTTCTATTACGCCGTATTGTCCGAGGTCTCGCCGCCGACCGCGCTGTCACCGTTCGCCGCCGCGGCGATCACCGGGGGCGATCCGTACAAGACGACGATGCAGGCCTGGAAGTACACGCTGCCGGCTTTTGTCGTGCCCTTCATCTTTGTGCTCGACCCTGCCGGCGTCGGATTGCTGCTGAAAGCGCCGCCCGAGGGCTCCTGGGCCGCGGTGGTTTGGATCGCGTTCACGGCGTGCATCGGCATCGCGGCGCTCGCCGTGGGCGTGCAGCGGTGGCTGCTGAGGCGGCTTTCAATCGTGGAGCAATGGGTGATGATCGTCTGCGGTCTGGCGCTCATCTATCCGGCGCCGGCGGCCGACGCGGTCGGCCTCGTCGGTATTGCGGCCGTGCTCGCATGGCAGTGGCTCGGGCGGAAGACAGTCGCGCGGGCAGGGAGTTGAACATGGCCAAAGCGGATGCGTTGTTCGAGCGCTATGGAAGACACCACCGCAATCCGCTGAACAAGGCACTGCACTGGATCTGCGTGCCGCTGATCGTCTGGAGCGTGCTGGGTTTGCTGTGGTCGGTCGCACCACTCGCCGCGTATGTCGCGCTGGCCGCCGTGCTCGCGTTTTATCTCTGGCTGTCGGTCCCGCTCGCGCTCGGGATGGCGGTGGGGCTGGCCGTGATGCTGTATGCGCTGACGTGGCTCGGCGAGCGCACGCTCGTCGTCTCGGCAGCCGTATTCGTCGGCGCGTGGATCGGACAGTTCGTCGGGCACGCGATCGAGCGTAGCCGGCCGTCGTTCCTCGAGGACTTGCGCTCGTTTCTCGTCGGCCCCGCGTGGCTCCTGGGCTTCGTCTACCGGCGCCTCGGGATCGCCTACTAGATCTCGGATGCAGCGCGCCGACAAGGTGGGCTTCGTCGTCGCCGGCGCACAGAAGGGCGGCACGACGGCGCTCGACCACTACCTGCGCGAGCATCCGGAGCTGTGTCTCCCGCAGCGCAAGGAGCTGCATTTCTTCGACACTGACCGCTACTTTGTAACGGAACCAATCGACTACGGCCCGTACCACGCGGCTTTCGCTCCCGGTCCTTCTCAGCGCTTGCTGGGGGAGGTAACGCCGGCCTATCTGTACTGGCCGACGGCCGCCGAGCGCATCGCGCGCTACAACCCGGCGATGAAGCTGATCATGGTCCTGCGCAATCCGGTGACGCGGGCTTTTTCGCAGTGGAACATGGCGCGCCAGAAGCAGCGCGAACCGTTGCCGTTTCTCGACGCGCTCAAGGCGGAGCCGGAGCGGGTACGGACGATGCCGCTCGAACAGGCGAAGCGCTTCACCTACGTCGATCGCGGGTTCTATGCGCAGCAGCTCAAGCGACTCTGGCGCTACTTTCCCAGGGAACAGACGATCGCGTTCAAGAGCGAGGAGCTGCTCGCGTCGCCCGCGGCCGTGCTCGCGACGATCGCGGATTTCCTAGGTATCGCGCCATTTCCCCCGGTTGCGGAAAAGACCGCGCATGCCGGCGACTACGACACGGCGATGGACGAGGAGGCGCGGCGTTATCTCGTCGCGGTGTTCGAGCCGGAGATTCGCGAGCTCGAGCGGCTGCTGGGGTGGGACTGCTCGGATTGGCTGCGTTGATGCGCTGAGCGGTTAGCCCGGGCTGAGCGCCCTTCGACTGCGCTGAGGACAGACTTCGCGCGAAGCCCGGGTCCGCGCATCGGTGTTGCAGAGGTCCCGGGCTGCAATCAAAGGGCCGAATTCATTCGGCCGCGCCGCGCCGCGAAGCGTTGCGTGCGAATTAGTCGCACCTACACTGCTGCATGCCAGCAGTGATCAGAACGGCAGGGTAAGCCCGGGAGCGCCCACCGCGAGGACGCGGCGGAATTCGGCCTGAATGCGCTTGAGCGCTGCTTCGTTGTCGGCTTCGAAGCGGAACACGACGACCGGTGTCGTATTTGAAGCACGCGCAAGGCCGAAGCCGTCCGCATATTCCACGCGCAGCCCGTCGATGCGAATCACCTCGGCGGCACCCGGAAATTCGGCCGTTGCCGCGAGCCTGTCGATGAGCGCATGCGGAGATTCGCCGTCGCTCGTGACGTTGATCTCGGGCGTCGACAGGCTGTCGGGAAGCGCATTCAACAGCGCCGAAGGATCGCCATGGCGCGACAGTATTTCGAGCAGCCGCGCGCCCGCGTACAAGCCGTCGTCGAAGCCATACCAGCGCTCCTTGAAGAACGTGTGACCGCTCATCTCGCCCGCCAGTAGCGCGCCGGTTTCCTTCATCTTGCGCTTGATCAGCGAATGTCCGGTCTTCCACAGCAAGGGCGTGCCGCCGTGTCGGATGATCCAGGGCTTGAGGTTGCGGGTCGACTTGACGTCGTAGATGACCGTAGCGCCCGGCTTACGCGTGAGCAGGTCGGCGGCGAAGAGCATCAGCTGCCGATCCGGATAGATGATGTGCCCCTCTTTGGTGACGACGCCGAGCCGGTCGCCGTCGCCGTCGAAGGCAAAGCCCAGCTCGTTATCGGTCGTCTCCAGGCAACGGATCAGATCCTGAAGATTCTGCGGTTTCGACGGAT
The DNA here is from genome assembly GCA_005888955.1 of Betaproteobacteria bacterium. Lineage (GTDB taxonomy): Bacteria > Pseudomonadota > Gammaproteobacteria > Burkholderiales > Casimicrobiaceae > PALSA-1003. The sequence goes on along the minus strand of VBCS01000508.1, from coordinate 1,813 downwards.
CCGGATGATGATTCGGGAACGTGCCGTCGACGTCGCAGAAAAGCCCGGTTACTTCGCAACCGAGGCGACAAAACAACTGTGGGGCGAATGCGCCCGCTACGCCGTTGCCGCAGTCGACCGCGAGCTTGATCGGCCGAGCGAGCGTGATGTCGCCCGCGATGCGGTCAAGATACGCGCCGGAGACATCCGCGCGCCGATAGCTGCCGGAGCCGGTCCTGAGCTTCCCGGCCTCGATCCGGGTTTTGAGCGCCTGAATGTCTTCGCCCGCGAGCGTGTCGCCGGCGATCACCATCTTGAGGCCGTTGTAGTCCGGCGGATTGTGGCTCCCGGTGACCACGACGCTGCATTGCGTGCTGAGCTCGTCCGCGGCGAAATAGCTCATCGGTGTGGTCACCGCACCGATATCGATGACGTTCGTCCCGCTCGACTGAATCCCTTCGGCCAGAGCGCGACAAAGCTCCGGTCCTGAAAGCCTGCCGTCGCGGGCGACAACGATCGTGTCGCGACCGCGATCGAGCGCGAGCGATCCCAGCGCCTGGCCGATGCTGCGCACGACCGGCGGTGTCAACGTCTTGCCGACGACGCCGCGGATGTCGTAGGCCTTGAAGATCTCGGCGGGAAGCTCAGGCACGGCGAACCTCACTGAAGTACGTTACCAGGCGCTGCGGCAGCCAATCGGGGCGGCCGGGAAACCGCTGTTCGGGGAATCCGGCGTGTCCGCCGTCATCGGGCTGCTCGAGCGTTGTCGCGGCGCCGGCTTCCGCGCGCGTGGGAAGCGAGCTTGCCGGAATGAACGGATCGTTGCGGGCGTTGAGCACGAGCGTGGGTACCGCGACCGCCTTGAGCCAGGGCTTGCTGCTGGCCCGGTGCCAGTAATCGTCCGTGCCGGTGAAGCCATGAAGCGGCGCGGTGACGACATCGTCGAAGTGATACATCGTATCGACGCGGGCGATCGCGGCGGCGTCGAGCGTCCCGGGAAACTGCCTCGCCATTGCCATGGCCTTTGGCACGAGTGTCGAGCGGAAGTGCCTGGAGTAGATGCGGTTCAAGCCTTGCTCGATCGCGATCCCGGCGGCCGTGAGGTCGAGCGGCGCCGACACGGCAGCAGCGGCAGCGACAATCCTTGCGGCGCGATGCTCTTCCCGGCCAAGCCAGTTGAGGAGCGCGCTGCCTCCCAGCGAAACGCCCACGGCAAACAGCGGTGTGTCCGGCACGATTCCCCGGATTGTCTCGAGCATCCAGGCAACCTCGGTGTAGTCACCGGAGTGGTAGGCGCGCGGGCGACGATTCAGCTCGCCGCTGCAGCCGCGGAAATGCGGCACGACGCCGCGCCAGCCGATCGAGCGCAGATGCGTCATCAGCGCCAGCGCGTAATGCGATCGCGAATTACCTTCGAGACCGTGGAACAGAACCACCAGCGGCGCGTTGTCCCTCGTCTCCGATGCTTCAAGCCAGTCGAAATCGATGAAGTCCCCGTCGGGCGTGTCGATCCGCTCTCGCCGAAAAGCGACTTCCGGCCGCCGGATCAGGACCGGGTAGATCGTCTGCGCATGTCCTCCGGGCAACCATCCGGGCGCGCCGTAGCTGCCGTTGGGCTTTCTCATCGATCGAATGCCTGCTTGACGCGATCGGTGATCGTGTTCAGTATCTTGATGAGCGCGTAGTACTTGTCCTCGGCCTCGACCAGCGTCCAAGGTGCGATTTCGGTGCTGGTGCGATCGACCATGTCGCACACCGCTTGTTCGTACGCGTTCCATTTCTTGCGGTTGCGCCAGTCGTCGGCGGTGATCTTGAATTGCTTGAACGGCGAGCG
>VBCS01000122.1 GCA_005888955.1 Betaproteobacteria bacterium | reverse complement strand
GCCCTTCGCCGTACATTTTCCGTACTGTCTCGGGGCTCGCTGCGGGCCTCCGCGCGCTTGGGGCTGCTCGTAACGTTTTTTTGAGACAGCTGCAAACCTCTCGGTAACGGCCTTGAGTCCAAGACGTCCCGTCACGACGGCGCAGCTTCGTCGATCGCGATCTCGACGCTGATCTCGGCGGTTTTGGCCAGCATCAAGGTTGCCGAGCAATACTTTTCCTTCGACAGCTTCACGGCGCGCTCGACCTGGGCGCGATTGAGCCCTGTGCCGGCCACTCGATATTTGAGATGGATGCGGGTAAAAACCTTGGGATCATCCGCCGCGCGCTCGGCGTCGGCTTCGACGACGCAATCGGATACGACTTGCCGCGCTTTCCTGAGTATCCAGACGACATCGAAGGCGGTGCACGCGGCCGTGCCCGCGAGCACGAGTTCCATCGGGCGGGGGCCCAGGTTGCGGCCGCCGGCATCCGTCGCGCCATCGAGGACGATCGCGTGACCGCTCCCCGTTTCAGCAACGAAGCTGACGCCCTCATTCCACTTGATCCTTGCCTTCACTGGCGGTCCCCCTCTTCAGAAATCGCCGTTGGGTGCGCTTGTGCGGAAAAGTCAAACGCTGGCATTGCCGCATTAAAATCCGGTTTCCGCCACGACGCTTGCATTGTGCAATGCAATATGCGACGATCGTTTTACCCTTGCGGACGCGGACATCCGTTGTTCCGCCGCAGGTCATTCCTCCATCCTCCTCCTATGGCGGAATGTTTACGCGGCCTCCCGGCCGCGTCTTTTTTGCAACGCGGACGGCCTGGCGCTGCCGCGGGGCGGTTTGACAATAATGACATATTCGCATTATCATTAAAGGCTTAGCAAAATCTAACTCGGCGGACTTAAGAGCCGCTATCCGGCACTTCCCGGACTTTCTCGGAGTTTTGGATGAAAACCTATTCGGCCAAGCCGCAGGACGTACACCGCGATTGGTACGTGGTCGACGCCAGCGACCGAGTGCTCGGGCGGCTCGCGAGCGCGATCGCGCACCGCTTGCGCGGCAAACACAAGCCGATCTATACCCCGCACATCGACACCGGTGACTTCATCGTCGTGACCAACGTCGAGAAGATCAAGGTGACCGGCAACAAGGTGGAAGACAAGCTCTATCATCGCCACAGCGGTTACCCGGGCAGTATCCGGACCACGACATTCGGCAAAATGCAGCAGCGCTTTCCAGGCCGCGTGCTCGAACATGCGGTCAAGGGGATGCTGCCCAAGGGGCCGCTCGGCTACGCCATGCTCAAGAAGCTCAAGTGTTACGCCGGTTCCTCCCATCCCCACGCGGCGCAGCAGCCGAAAACCCTCGAACTGTAAGGCTCGCCATGATCGGCAACTATCACTATGGTACCGGCCGGCGCAAGAGTGCCGTGGCGCGCGTATTCATCAAACAAGGGTCCGGCAAGTTCACGGTCAACGACAAGCCTGTCGACGAGTTTTTCACCCGCGAAACCGGCCGCATGGTGGTTCGCCAGCCGCTCAAGCTGGCCAATCACGAAATGACCTTTGACATCATGGTCAACGTTCAAGGCGGAGGCGAGTCGGGGCAGGCCGGTGCCGTCCGTCACGGCATCACGCGCGCGCTGATCGACTACGATGCCCAGTTGAAGCCAACGTTGTCGAAGGCCGGCCTGGTGACCCGCGACGCGCGCGAAGTCGAGCGCAAGAAGGTAGGCCTGCACAAGGCACGCCGGCGCAAGCAGTTCTCGGAGCGCTAAGCGGCTCGAGCCGTTGATCGGATACCGGGGCCGCCGCAAGGCGGCCCTCGGCTTTCCAGGGCAGGCCGGCTAAGCGATCGCCAGCGGATCTTATTCCATTGTCATAATTGGCCCGGCCGGATGATAGAATCGGCTGGCGTCTGCGAGGGCATCATGATCAGGGTCGGCATCGTCGGCGGGACCGGGTATACAGGCGTCGAGCTGCTGCGCCTACTCGCCGTGCATCCGCAGGCGGAGCTACGTGCGATCACCTCCCGCAAGGAGGCGGGGACGCCGGTCGCCGAGATGTTCCCGAGCTTGCGCGGCCTGCCGCAGCTCGCCGAGCTCAAGTACAGCGACGCGGCGCAGGCCGACCTGAAGGGTTGCGAGGTCGTCTTCTTCGCGACCCCGCACGGGGTCGCGATGGCTCAGGCGCGCGAGCTCACCGGAGCCGGCGTCAAGATCATCGACCTCGCCGCCGATTTCCGGCTTAAGGATCCGGCGGAGTTCGAGCAGTGGTACAAGATGCCGCATGCCTGCCCCGATCTGCTCGCCGAGTCGGTCTACGGACTCCCGGAGATGCACCGGGACGCGATCCGTCAGGCGCGCATCGTCGGCAACCCGGGCTGCTACCCGACGGCGATCCAGCTCGGCTTCCTGCCAATGGTGGAAGCGGGCGTCGTCGATCCGGCGCATCTGATCGCGGATGCGAAATCCGGCGTCTCCGGCGCGGGCCGCAAGGCAGAGCTCGGACTGATGTTCAGCGAAGCCGCCGACAACTTCAGGGCGTACAACGTCGGCGGCCACCGTCATCACTCCGAAATCGTACAGGGCCTGAACGGCATCGGCCCGGGCCATGTCACGCTGGTCTTCACGCCGCATCTGACGCCGATGATCCGCGGTATCCACGCTACGCTCTACGCGCGCCTGACGAAGGCCGATGTCGATCTCCAGCAGCTCTACGAAACGCGCTATGCAGCTGAGCCGTTCGTCGACGTCATGCCGCCGGGAAGCCACCCCGATACGCGGTCGGTGCGCGCTTCCAACGTCTGCCGGATCGCCGTGCACCGGCCGCAGGGAGGCGACATCGCGGTCATCCTCGCCGTCGTGGACAACCTGGTCAAAGGCGCCGCCGGCCAGGCGGTGCAGAACATGAACCTCATGTTCGGCCTGCCCGAGGAAACCGGCCTGACCGCGCCACCGGTTGTCCCCTGATGCCGCAAACCCTGCGCGCCCTCGGCCGCCGGCTGCGCCAGACTTTCGGCATCAGCGCGCCTCGAATGGCCGTGCGCACGCGTCTGTCATGGCGCTGGCGCGCCTTTGCGCTGCTCGGCGGTCTGGCGTTGATCGCGGGCATGTGGTGGTGGGGTTTCGATTTCGGGCAGTTTCTCGGCGGCTTCAACCGCAGCGCCGTAGCGGAGAAACAGGCCAGGCTCGAGGCCGACGCTGCCACCCTCAAGGATGAGAACATTCGGCTGCGCGCCAAGCTCGCCGAACTCGAGAGCGAGCTCAACGTCACCCACGGCGCGCAAACGACGCTATCGCGGCAGGCGCTCGATCTGCAGAACGAAAATACCCAGATGAAGGAGGAGCTCGCCTTCCTGCGCAAGCTTTTCAGCGATACGGGCAAGCCGGGCACGGTAACCATTCAGCGCCTAACGGCCGAGAAGGATCGCGACGACGTCTATCGTTTCAGCATGCTGGTCGTGCGCGGCGGCAATCCCAGCGACGAATTTTCCGGTCAGCTTACGCTGCTCGCCAATGTCGCAGCGGGTGGGCACAACTCGACGCTGACGCTGCCTGATGACCAGCCCGATACCGCGCCGGCGCTCTTGCTCAAGTTCAAGTATTATCAGCGGGTTGAGGGAACGTTCCGCGTGCCCAACGGAGCTCAGCTGAAAAGCCTGCAGGCCCGCGTCGTCGAGCCCGGCCAAGCGACGCCGAAAGCGACGCGGAGCTTGAATCTTTCGTAGGAGGTCCCATGTTCGAACGCAAGAAGTCTCCTCCGCAGAAACGGATCGATAGCTTGATCGGCGCCGGCACCACAGTGGAGGGGGACGTCACCTTTTCCGGCGGCCTACGGATCGATGGCGCCGTGCATGGCAAGGTGGCGACGGTGGATAACCAGCCGGCGACGCTGGTCCTGAGCGAGCAGGCGAGGATCGAGGGTGAAGTCCACGTGTCGCACGTGGTTATCAACGGCGCCGTCAGCGGCCCCGTGACCGCCAACGATTATCTGGAACTGCAGGCGAAGGCGCGGGTCAACGGTGATGTGGTGTACCGAACGCTGGAAATGCACGTCGGCGCAGTGGTGCAGGGAAAGCTCATGCATTCCGAGCAGGAATCCGCCGCGGTCGTAGAGTTGAAGCGTGCGACCGGCGAATGAGCATCCGCTGAACCGCGTTGACCTCACTGCCCGCCGTCTGTTAAGTTGGCAGTAACCGAGGAGTTAGCAATGAATGCAATGACCGAAATGCCCGCCCCGCTGGTCTTCACCGATGCGGCAGCGACGAAGGTGAAATC
>VBCS01000121.1 GCA_005888955.1 Betaproteobacteria bacterium | reverse complement strand
GCTGATCGTCGGTGCCATCCAGGTGGTCTTCATATACAACCTGATCTGGAGTTATTTCTATGGCAAGCCGGCCGGTGGCAACCCCTGGCGCGCCACGACGTTGGAGTGGCTAACGCCCGACACACCGCCGAAGCACGGCAACTTTGGCAAAGAGTTACCGGTGGTGTATCGCTGGGCCTACGATTACAGCGTGCCGGGTGCCGCCGAGGACTTCATCCCGCAAAACCAGCCGCCGGGCAGGAAAGCCAAAGGCCTCGAGAAAACCGTCGACGCGGGCGATCTTGGTGCACAAAAGCTCGACGGCACCGGAACGCCGAAGCCTGTCGGCGGCTAGTCGTGACGACATCATTATTGGTTTTGGCCGCTATCATGGCCGTCGTCGTCGGATGGCTGTTGCGACAAACGCTGAACGTCAAGCCCTGGGTTTCGCAGCGTTCGGTCGCAACGGTCGATGGAGACGGCGCGCTGCAGTCGCCAACGGTGAAAGTCGGCCTTTGGGTGTTTCTTGGGGTCGCGACATCCCTGTTTGCGCTGCTGATCAGCGCCTACCACATGCGAATGATGGAGGCGGACTGGGTCAAGCTGGCCGTCCCGAAGGTGCTGTGGCTCAACACAGCCGTGCTGATCCTGAGCAGCATCGCTATGCAGTGGACGCGGTCTGCCGCACAACGTGGACAGATAGACGGCGTAAGAACCGGCCTCATCGCCGCGGGTGTTTTCGCCTTTTCCTTTCTGGCCGGACAGCTTTGGGCGTGGCAGCAGCTGAATGCCTCGGGCTACTTCGTCGCGGCCAATCCAGCCAATGCTTTTTTCTACCTGCTCACCGCGCTGCACGGCTTGCACCTGCTGGGAGGCCTGTGGGTCTGGGGCAGAACCACCATCAAGGTATTGCGCGGCGTTGAGGTCGGCAAGGTGCGATTGAGCGTGGAGCTGTGCACGGTGTACTGGCACTATCTGCTCCTGGTCTGGCTGGTTCTGTTCGCCGTGCTGTTGCAGACACATACCTAAAGGGGATCGAGGCAAATGGCGCAACCCGCGCTGACGGGCACGGGAGAGGCTCTCCCGCGGCCCGACGGTTTGGAAGGCATCGTCGCCGACTGGTCTTCGGATCAGCGGGCGTTCAAGAACGTTCCCTGGGGCAAGGCGATGATGTGGATCTTCCTCCTCAGCGACACGTTCATCTTCAGCTCATTTCTGATTTCGTATATGACGGTGCGAATATCCACCACCGTCCCTTGGCCCAACCCCAGCGAAGTTTTCGGATTGACGGTCGGGGGTACGGAAGTCCCCCTCCTCCTGATCGCGATCATGACTTTCATCCTGATCAGCAGCAGCGGGACGATGGTCCTGGCCGTGAACTTCGGCTATCGCAAAGATCGCGTCAAAACGTTTGTCTTCTTGCTGCTGACCGCGGCATTGGGCGCCACATTCGTCGGGATGCAGGCCTTCGAATGGACCAAGCTGATCGTGCATGAGGGGATACGGCCCTGGGGCAATCCGATGGGCGCGGCGCAGTTCGGCGCCAGCTTTTTCATGATCACGGGTTTCCACGGCACCCACGTGTCGATCGGCGTGATCTTCCTCATCATTGTGGCGATCAAGGCCTTGCGGGGAGACCTCGACAAACAGAGGCCAGGCTTCATGACCGGCAGGAAGGGTAACTACGAGATCGTCGAAACCATGGGTCTGTACTGGCACTTCGTCGATCTGGTGTGGGTATTCATCTTCGCCGTTTTCTATCTTTGGTAATTACAACCATGGCACATGCAGAGGGGCAGCATCATCCGGCCGCGGGGCAACACGACGCCTCGGCAGGGGCGCTACATCACGAGGTAGGGCAACAACATCCGCTCGGCATCTATTTCAAGATCTGGGGATTGCTGTTCGTTCTCAGCACCGCGTCGTATCTCGTCGACTATTTCCACTTCCAGGGTTACCTCAGGTGGGGGCTCATCTTGGTGTTCATGTTGCTGAAGGCGGGGCTGATCGTTGCCGTCTTCATGCACATGCTCTGGGAGCGGCTAGCGATCGTCTACGCCATCCTGGTTCCGCCGCTGCTGTTGCTGGTGCTCCTTGGTATCGGCGCGCTTGAAGCTGACTACACCTTCTTTACGCGCGGCGAATTCTTCGGTTCGCAAACCGCGGCGCCGACGCACGGGCCGGGAGCTACGGGGCCGGTGCAACATCGCTAGGCGGTGACCGCGTGATTTAGCGGTTGGCTGCCGTACCTCGTCTTCCAGTGGGTTCACAATGACTATTTGAGCAGGATCGGGGGATGGTGGGCAGACTGATAAGACAAGGGGGAACAATATGAAAACGCTGAGGCGCTATTTCATAAGCGACGACCTCGATGACCTGGAAGTCGTTGAAGAGCAACTGGAGAGCGCCGGTGTTTCCACCCCGCAGATCCATGTGCTCACCGCGCACGACGCTGAACTGGACCACCATGAGCATCTCCACCGGGTTCAGTCATTCATGAAGAACGACATTGTCCACTCAACGTTGATCGGCGCCGCAGTCGGTGTTTGCGCTTTCGTGCTGGTTCTTGCTGTCGCCTATTTTGCCGGCTGGACGAAGACCGCTGTCGGCTGGATACCTTTTGTCTTCCTTGCCGTAGTGGCCTTAGGTTTTTGCACGTGGGAGGGTGGATTGTTTGGTATCCAAAAACCCAACTACCACTTTGCCCGTTTCGAACAAGCGATAAAAGACGATAAACATATCTTGTTTGTAGATCTCGAGCACGACCAGGAGGCGGTATTGGAAAGGGTCCTGAAATCTCATCCAAAATTGGAGCCGGCAGGGTCGGAGTCGCTGCACCAGCACTGGGTCATCGAGTTCCAGAAAAGAGTGCCACGTTTCTTCAAGCAAACATGGCCATGAAAGGATTTTGGATTCGTACAAGGATTCCGGCCAAGCCGGCCACGATTTCGATTTGCCTGCACAACCCGCCCCCACGCGGCCATCCACTTCGCACCTCAGACACGAGGAGTATCCCATGACCAAACACGCTGCTGACACGAACCGCCGTCGCTTGATCAAGCTTACTTCGCCAACGCACTGTTAAGCGGAAGCGCCGAGGCAGTCGACATGGTCAGCGAGTCCGAGCCGACAGCGGTAGCGCTGAAGTACAAGATGGATGCCACCAAGGCGACCGATCGCAAGGATGCGAAGGCGCTTTGCAGCAACTGCAATTTCTACACCGGCAAGCCCGGTGATGCCAACGGCCCTTGCTCGGTCTTCGGAGGCAAGCTTGTCGCCGCCAAAGGCTGGTGCGCTTCGTGGGCCAAGAAAGCCTGAGCGACCAGCTCGTACGGGTAACAGCTTCGATCCAGCCGTAGCGCTCCTCTCCGCCGGGGATTCAAGTCTCGCCGATGACCACTCTCGCACTTACCCACGGCCGTCTTCGCCGCGCGCGCCAATTTCTCGCCCTGACCAAGCCACGCGTGGTGTCGCTGATCGTGTTCACCGCAGTGATCGGCATGTTTCTCGCCGCGCCGGGATTGCCGCCGGCGTCCGCCGTCGCCTTCGGCACGCTGGGCATCGCACTCGTCGCCGGCGCCGCAGCCGCGATCAACTGCCTGGTCGAGCAAAAAATCGACGCGGTGATGGCGCGCACACGTGCCCGGCCATTGCCGCGCGGCGAGATATCGGCGCTGCAGACGCTAGTCTTCGCCTGCGCCATCGGGGCGATCGGCCTGGGCATCCTTTACTTCAAGGTGAATACGCTGACGATGTGGCTCACGCTTGCGACGTTCGTCGGCTACGCGATCGTTTATACCGTGCTGCTGAAGCCCGCGACCCCGCAGAATATCGTGATCGGCGGCGCCTCCGGCGCCATGCCGCCGGTGCTAGGCTGGGCCGCGGTCGCGAATGACGTCGCGCCGGAGGCGTTGCTGTTGTTCCTGATCATCTTTATGTGGACACCGCCGCACTTCTGGTCGCTGGCGCTGTACCGCGTGAAGGAATACGCGAAGGCAGGGCTGCCGATGCTGCCCGTCACGCACGGTCCCGAATACACGCGCCTCATGATCATGCTCTACACCGCGGCGCTATTCGCCGTCACCTTGCTTCCATTCGCGATTCGCATGAGCGGCGTGCTGTATTTGGCCGCAGCGGTGGCGCTCGGCGCCACGTTCCTCGGTCATGCGCTCGCGCTCTACCGACGCTACAGCGACGCGCTGGCCCGGCGCACTTTCCGTTTTTCCATCCTCTATCTCGCGGCGCTGTTTTCGGCGCTTCTTCTCGACCACTATTGGCACTGATGCACTTCCTGCGCGCGACCGTCACGGCGCTGCTCGTGCTCGCTGTCGCGGCTTGCGGCCCGGCGGCGCCGAAATTCCAGGGCTCCGACGTCACCGGCATCGGTTACGGACGCGACTTCCGGTTGACCGACCATACGGGCAAGCCGCGAACGCTGGCGGACTTCCGCGGCAAGGTCGTCGTGCTGTTCTTCGGGTACACGCAATGTCCCGACGTGTGCCCGACGACGCTCTCCGAGCTCGCGGCGACGATGCAAAAGCTCGGACCCGATGCGGCGCGCGTCCAGGTGCTGTTCGTGACGGTCGACCCGGAGCGCGACACGCCCGATCTCCTTTCGCGCTACGTGCCGGCTTTCAATGCCAGCTTTCTCGGGCTCTACGGCGACGCGGCGGCGACCGCGGAGACCGCGAAGGAATTCAAGATTCTGTACCAGAAGCAACCGGGTTCGACGCCCGGCGCGTACAGCGTCGACCATTCCGCCGGCACGTACGTCTTCGACCCCCAAGGGCGGTTGCGCGTGTACGAGAGCTACGCCCAGGGGCCGGAGGTCTTCGCGCACGACATCCGCGCGCTGCTGGCGGAGCCCGTCAGAGGCTGATCGCGGCACCGGACTTCGGCACGGTCGCCTGGCTCCTGCGCTGATGCAACTCACCGTTCAGGACGCCTTCGCGCTTGCCGCGCGCCACGAAGCGGCCGGCCGCGCCGCCGACGCGCGTAGCGTCTACGACGAGATCCTCAGCGCGTTGCCGGAGCATCCTGGAGCGCTGCTCAAGATCGCCGTGCAGGAGCTCGCGAGCGGGGCGCATGAGCGCGCGCGCGAGCGCCTCGAGCATGCGCTCGCGTCCGCGCAACGACAGATGCTCCCCACGCAGGAGATCTGGCTCGCGCTCGCCCGCGCGCATCTCGCCGCCGGCGAGCCCGTTGCGGCCGCGACCGCGATCGAAGAAGCGCACACGCTGGGCAAGCGGCTCAAGGCGTCGGGCGCCGCGGTCGCGGCGTGCGCAGTCCTCGACGAATGCGTGCAGCTCGCGCCGGACGACGCCGGCTTGCGCCTGACCTTCGGCGCGGTGCTGATCGACGCCGATCGCCCCGCCGACGCCGAGCGTGAGCTCGAGCGCGCCATCGCGTTGGGCGCGCGCGAAGGCGAAGCCTGGGACAACCTCGGGCTCGCTTATCAGTTCCAGAGCAAAGGCGAGCAGGCGCTCTTCGCGTTCCAACGCGCCGCCGTAGCCGCGCCCGCCCTCACACCGGCGCTCGCCAATCTCGTCAACGCCCGCTACACCCTCTGCGAATGGGACGGCCTCGAGGCGTACGAGCAGCGCCTCATCGCCACGCTCGACGATCCGGCGAGCGATCCACGTTGGCCGCCCTGGATCGCGCTCTCATTGCCGACCTCGTCCGCACAGCAGCTCGCGGTTGCACGCCGCTGGTCGAAGGCGATGTTGCCGGCGCCGGCGCCGCGGCGTCCGGTGCCGTCGCGCTCAGGGCGTCTCCGCGTCGGCTATCTCTCCGGCAATTTCCGCGATCATCCGACCGGGCGCCTAATGGCCGGGCTGTTCGAGGCCCACGATCGCGGCCGGTTCGAGATCACGGGCTACAGCTACGGGGGGGATGACGGTAGCGCTACGGCCGCACGCATTCGCGTGGCGTTCGACCGCTGGCGCGACGTGCGCGACGTCGCC
>VBCS01000120.1 GCA_005888955.1 Betaproteobacteria bacterium | reverse complement strand
TCGCGTTCTACGCCGGCGCGTGGCAGTTCGTGCGCGGTGGCGGCGATCACGCGTTCCATGACTTCGCGGCGCAGCTTCCGGTGATCCTGCGCTTCGCCGGCGTCGATCCGGCGGCGGTGGAACGGCAACGCACCGGAGCGGCCTGATCGCGTGCTCATGGTTTCTGCCACATCCGCAGTGAATGCTTCCGGAAGCGACCAGCGCCGGTCGCTCTGGCATGCGACCGCGGCGACCGCGCCCACCACCGCGACGCTCGAAGGTCGCGCCGAGGCAGACCTGGTCGTCGTCGGCGCCGGCTATACGGGGCTTTCCTGCGCGCTCACGCTGGCCGAGGCGGGCCGCGAGGTCATCGTGCTCGAGGCCGGCGAAATCGGCCATGGGGCATCCGGCCGCAACGGAGGCCAGGTCATTCCCGGACTCAAGCACGATCCCGACGATCTCGTCGCACGCTTCGGTCGCGACCGTGGCGAAGCGCTGGTCGGGTTGGTCGGCGGCGCGGCCGATCGCGTCTTCGCGCTGATCGCGAAGTACCGCATCGACTGCGCGGCGCGACAGTGCGGCTGGATCCAGCCGGCGCATTCGGCCGCCGCGGCGCAGACGATCTTCGCGCGCGCCCGCCAGTGGAGCGCGCGCCGCGCGCCGGTCGAACTGCTCGCGGGCGATCGCCTCGCGCTGCTTCTGGGCACCGACGTCTATGTCGCCGGATGGCTCGACCGGCGCGCCGGCGCACTGCAACCGCTTTCATACGTGCGCGGGCTCGCGCGCGCCGCGATGACGCACGGCGCGCGCATCCATACCGGATCGGCGATTACGCGGATCGTCCGCGAAAAGGAAGAATGGGTCGCCGCGTCCGCGCATGGCGAAGCTCGGGCGCGGCAACTCGTGCTCGCCACCGACGCCTATTCGGGCGCGCTGTGGTCCGAGCTCGTTACCAACCAGGTCCTCGTCACGAGCGTGCAGACCGCGACGGGACCGCTCCCCGAGGCGCTGCGGCGAACGATCCTGCCCGGTGGAACCGTCGTCTCGGATACCCGCAAGCTTTTATACTATTTCCGTCTCGACGCCGAGGGTCGCTTTGTCATCGGCGGCCGGGGTTCGGTGACCGATACGGTGTCCGACAGCGTCTATGCAGCTTTGCGGCGCGCCGCGGCGCGCATGTTTCCGCCGTTGGCGCGAGTCCCATGGCCCTATCGCTGGTACGGCCGCGTGGGGCTAACGCGCGACTGGTTGCCGCATCTGGCCGAAGTGGGCACTGGGGCCTGGGCGGCGCTCGGATATTGCGGCCGCGGCGTGGCAATGGCAACGACGATGGGCCTGCTGCTGGGCGAGGCGCTCAGGGACCGCCGCGAGCCGGCGTATCCCGTCGCGGCGCTTAAAGCGATCCCGCTGCACTCGCTGCGGGTGCCGCTGCTACAGGCGGGAATTGCGTATTATCGAGTTCTCGACGCAATCTCGTAGCCCCGGCTGACCCGGACTTGATCCGGGGGATGCCCGGGACGATGAAACCCGATTCGCACGCGGCCCCAGGCTACGATATCAAGAACACTCGAAGGGAGAGACCCATGATCGTTGATCGTTCGATACGCGCCCTCCGCGGCGCACTGGCTGTCGCCGCTTTGGTGTGCTGCGGGCTCGCATGCGCACAGGCGCCCACTTATAACGTCGGCTCGACGCCGACGGGCATACCGTTTACATTCCTCGACGTCAAGACCAACACCATCCAGGGCGCGATGGTCGATCTGATCACTGCGATCGGCGACGACGCCGGCTTCAAGGTCAACGTGCAGGCGACGCCGTTTTCCGCGCTGATCCCGTCGCTCACCAGCAACAAGATCGACATCATCTCGGCGGCGATGCTGATCACGGTGCAACGCAAGGAAGTGATCGACTTCAGCGATCCGGTATTTCCGTATCCCGAGGGCATGGTGGTCGCCGTCGACGACAACACGCCGTACAAGTCGCTCGCCGATCTCAAGGGGCAGATCGTCGGCGCGCAGGTCGGTACCGTATACATCGATTTCCTGAAGAAGAACGGTGAATTCGCCGAGGTCAAGGTCTACGATTCGCTGGCCGACATCCTGCGCGACGTGAGCCTGGGGCGGATCAAGGCCGGCTTCGGCGATGCGCCGATCCTGAAGTATCAGTTGTCGCAGAACGCGAGCCTCAAGGCGAAGCTCGTGCCAACCTACGAGCCGAAGATGGCGGGCAGCGTCGGTATCGGCGTGCGCAAGACCGATCAGGACCTGCTGAAGAAGATCAACGCCTCGCTCGCCAAGTTCCACTTGCACGCATTCCTCGCCGACGCGCGCGACTTCCTGCCGATCCTGCTGCAGGGCTGCGTCGTCACGATCGAGCTCACGCTCTGCGCGCTGGTGCTGTCCACGCTGCTGGGTTTCGCGTGGGCGCTGCTGCGCTTGTCGCCGTCGCCGCTTCTCTCCTGGCCCGCGATCGCGCTGATCACGGTCATCCGCGGCATCCCGATCATCGTGCAGCTCTTCTACATCTATTTCGTGCTGCCGGATCTGGGCATCCAGCTCTCCGCGTTCCAGGCCGGATTCATCGGCCTCGGCATCGCGTACTCGGCCTACCAGGCGGAGAACTTCCGCGCGGGCATCGAGGCGGTCGACCCGGGACAGATCGAGGCGGCACAGTCGCTGGGCATGCGGCCGACGGTGATCATGCGCCGGGTGATCCTGCCGCAGGCGATACGCGTGTTCCTGCCGCCGTACGGCAACACCATGATCATGATGCTCAAGGACTCGTCGATCGCCTCGGCGATCACGGTAGCCGAGCTCACACGCGGCGGGCAGCTCATCGCCGCATCGACGTTCAAGAACATGACGGTTTTCACGCTGGTCGCGCTGCTCTATCTCACGATGAGCCTGCCGCTCACGTATCTCGCGCATCGGCTCGAGCGCGCGTTCGGCCGCAGATGAGCTTGCCGATGATTTCGGTCCGCGGCGTCGGCAAGTCATACGGCGAACACCGGGTCCTCGACACGGTGAATCTCGAGGTCGCCAAGGGCGAAGTCGTATGCATCATCGGCCCGTCGGGCTCGGGCAAGTCGACACTGCTCCGCTGCATCAACGGCCTGGAGCATTACGACGAGGGCGAGATCGCGATCGACGGCGCAGCGTTGCACCGCGAGCACAAGTCCATCCATGCGCTGCGCAGCGAGGTCGGCATGGTGTTCCAGCGTTTCAATCTTTTCCCGCACCGCACTGCGCTCGAGAACGTTATGGAAGGCCCCGTGTACGTAAAGGGCGTGCCGCGCGCCGCGGCGAAAGAGCTGGCGGCCGCGCTGCTCGCCAAGGTAGGCTTGGCGCAGAAGCTCGACGCCTACCCGGCGAAGCTATCCGGCGGCCAGCAGCAGCGCGTCGCGATCGCGCGGGCGCTCGCGATGCAACCCAAGGCGATCCTCTTCGACGAGCCGACTTCCGCGCTCGATCCCGAGCTCGTCGGCGAAGTGCTCAAGGTCATGCTGACGCTGGCGCGCGAAGGCATGACCATGGTCGTCGTCACGCACGAGATGGGATTCGCTGCCGA
>VBCS01000118.1:2228-4932 GCA_005888955.1 Betaproteobacteria bacterium | reverse complement strand
TCGAGCACGTCGGAATTGCGCCACATCCACGTCGGAAAGCGTCTGAAACCGGAGAGTGCCTCCTCGCTGTCGGAATCATTGGACGTGCCTTGGACGTAGCGGTTCACCCGATACGCATCGGGCCAATCGGCCTCGACCGCAACGGCCGTGAACCCTTTCTCCAGAATCAGGCGCTTAGTAATCTGCGCCCGCTGCTCGTAGAAATCGTGCGTTCCGTGCGACGCCTCGCCCAGCAGCACGAAGCGCGCGTCACCGATCAATTCCAGCAACGGATCGTAATCTCTCGCCGATCCCGCGAGCCGGCGCGCAGCCTCCCGCAGACCCCGAACAAGCATCGCATCATTTGCATTCGTCATGCAGCCACCTTTTGGTCAACCCACGCAGGTTCGCGCTTGCGCGAGCAGCTCGTGCACCTCGCCATCGCTCGTCTGGGAAAAGTCCTCGTACCAGCGACCGACGCCGTTGAACATCCGCGGCGTCGCGGCGCAAACCGTTTCGTCGACTTCCGTCTTGAACTCCTCGCATGTCTCCGGTGCGGCGACCGGGACCGCGACGACGATACGTGCGGGCCGTTGCTTGCGCAGCGCGGCCACTGCCGCGCGCATCGTCGAGCCGGTCGCCAGGCCGTCGTCGACGAGAATGACCGTGCGTTCGCGCACCTCGGGTGGCGTGCGAGCGCCGCGATAAATATGTTCGCGCCGCTCCAATTCCTTTTCTTCTCTCGCCGCGACGGCATCGATCACTTTGGCGCTCAGGCCCAACGCGCGCACCACGTCTTCGTTCAGAACGCGTACGCCGCCCGTTGCGATGGCGCCCATCGCAAGCTCGTCCTGACCGGGGACGCCCAGCTTGCGAACGATGAAGACGTCGAGAGGAGCCCTGAGCGCGTGGGCGACCTCGAATGCGACAGGCACACCGCCGCGCGGCAGCGCCAGGACGAGCACGTCGTCGCGATTGGCATATTTCGTCAATAGCCCCGCCAGTACTCGTCCAGCATCACGTCGATCGGCGAATAGCATCGGCAGAGCCCGCGCTTACGCAGCCTTTTCCGGCCGGCCACCCGTATCCGAGCGACCATGCAAATGCCGCCCGAACCATTCGCCGGCGAGGCGAGCGACTTCTTCGAGTGCACCATGCTCCTCGAATAGATGCGTCGCTCCCGGTACGATTCGAAGCTCCTTCTCGCAGCGCAAGCGCGCGAGAGCATCCTCGTTCAGTTTGATGACCGGTTCGTCCAAGCCGCCGACGATGAGCAGAGTTGGCGACTCGACGCGGGTCAGCGCGTCTGCGGCCAGATCCGGCCGGCCTCCGCGAGACACGACGGCGCCGATTTCGTTGCCGAGTTCGGCAGCCGCGACCAGCGCCGCGCCGGCTCCGGTGCTCGCACCGAAGTAGCCGATCTTCAACGCGCGCATTTCGGGCCTGCTCCTGACCCAGCGGCTGGCGTCCACCAGACGCTCGGCAAGGAGCCCTATGTCGAAGCGAAGATGACGCGTGTGAAGGTCGACCGCTTCTTCTTCGCGGGTCAGCAAATCGAAAAGCAGCGTCGCCAATCCCGCGTCGCGCAGACTGCGTGCAACGAACTGGTTGCGCGGGCTGTGACGGCTGCTGCCCGAACCGTGCGCAAACAGCACGATACCGCGGCTTTCCTCACCGACATCGGCCTCGCCTTCAAGCATCGCCGAGCGCGCGGGGATGCGCGCTTCAAGCGTATAGCCGTTACCGGCATCTGCCATGCGATAGCGCATCGCGAAACCTCTGCACCTGGTTCACGCGCCCCTCACCCGGACTCTTCGCAATGATCCCCACCGCCGAGGTCGTCGCCTATCGGCGCGCATCCGATTCTGGCGTAGGTGAATCGGCCTCGCCGTGTCGGAAGAGCGCTGACAGAGCCTTCGCGTCCTGCCTACAGGCAAACCAGACAGCGGCCGCTACCGCGCATGCATTGTAGGATGCAGCATCGCCGCTAGTTCGAGCAGGTCGCGAGTCCGCGCGTCAAATCCAGCTCGTCGTGTCGCTCGAACGCCTTCAGGTCAACCTAACTTGCGGAGCACTCTCATGGCTACTTCAATCCCTCCAACCCAAACGACCCGCGCCCGTGGCGCGAATATCATTCCAGGCGACGACGACTTCGATGCCTCGGCCGGACCCGGACCCGAAGTCATGGATGCCGCGACGCTGATCGGCGACAAAGTCGTCAACGCACAAGGCGAGGGCCTGGGTGAGATCGAGGCGATCATGCTCGATGTCAGGTCCGGACGCATCGCTTATGCCGTGCTCTCGTTCGGCGGCTTCCTGGGCCTAGGCTCCAAGCTGTTCGCGATTCCCTGGAGTGCATTCACGCTCGACGCGATGGAAAAACGCTTCGTGCTCAACGTCAGCAAAGAGAAGCTTGAGAACGCGGAAGGCTTCGACAAGGACCATTGGCCGTCGATGGCGGACACAGCGTGGGCCGTCAAGGTGCATGAATACTACGAAGTCGTGCCTTATTGGGAAGATCCACTGCGCGGAACAGCGGATGCGCGCACCACCGCAGGATCGTACCGCGAACGACCGATCGAATCCTTGGGAGGCCTTGATCGGGAATAAAAGGCGGCCAGTCGCCGGCACCTCCGATCAGTCCTACAAACAAATCAGCGTTTCGCCGATAGCCGCGGCGATCCGGCCGCGGCTATCGTATTTCCGATTCGCCTAAAAAGGGAGA
>VBCS01000118.1:0-2056 GCA_005888955.1 Betaproteobacteria bacterium | reverse complement strand
CGCCCGAAACGCGCATTCTCGCCCTCGATCCGGACCGGATCAGCGAGGCGGACGTGCGTACGACGCTCGCTTCCGCGCCCGCGCCGCGTATCGTTCTCGTGCACGGCGGCGTCGTTGGGGTTTACCTGCTCATGGAGTCCTTCGCCAAGTTTCTCGTCGGCATGGGCTATCCGGAGGCGAAGATTCGCGATCCGCACGACGGCGCGTACTCGCAGAATCCGTACGGCAGCAGCGAGCGGCTTGCCGGCGAGCTGGCCTGGTACTACGAGCACGACGCGATGCGGCCGATGTTGATCGGTCACAGTCAGGGCGGAATGCAGACGGTCAAGGTGCTGCACGAGCTCGCCGGCAGCTTCGGAGACAGAGTCGCGGTGTGGAATCCCGTGACGGACAGGCGCGAAGAGCGCTACACCATCGTCGATCCGATCACTCACGTGGAAAAGCCTGTCGTCGGTATTTCGGTGGCGTATGCTTCGGTCGTGGGCGCAGGCGGAGTCGAATTCTTTGCTCCGAGCGTATGGAACATGGCCGGCCGCCTGCGGATCATTCCGGACAGCGTCGACGAATTCACCGGCTTCGCCATCGCCGGCGACTTCGTGGCGTTGACCGCGCCGGGCGGCGCGACCAGCGCGGACGAATATCGTCCAAACGGGACCGCAGTCGTGCACAACGTGAATCTTCCCTCGAGCTACAACCACGTATTCGTACCGAATACGCAGCATCTGGCCGATGACTCCAGGATGCGCGATTGGATCAATCGCTACGAAACCGCGAAGGCTGCGGATCTGTCGAATCTGCCCGAGGGCCAGAACGACAACGTGCTCTGGGCGGCAGGTGTCTGGCACGATATCAAGAAGCACTGGTGTCTCGAGGCGCAACGCCTGATCCGCGCGCGTCAACTCGACGCCGCTCCTGCGAGCCAATCCGCTCAGCTACGCGAGACGACCGGCGACTGAAGTCTTCCAGCGATGATGTACAGACGACATCTACCGGACGCGATGACGTTGCGAACGCAACGCTGCCTGCGAGTTATCGCCGTGCTGACGCTGGCGCTGCTTCCGGTCGCGGGATTGCAAGCCGCGAGCGACCAGGACATCGAGGTCCGCGTCAAGAAAAACGGGCCGGAAGTTGCCGTCGATGTCGATTGTCCTGTGAACGCCTCCGCCGCCGTGACCTGGGAGGTTCTGACCGATTACGATCACATGTCCGAATTCCTGTCCGATGTGCAGCACAGCAGCGTGCAGGCCCGGGACGGGCACACGCTGCAGGTCTACCAGAAAGGCAAGGCTGAGAGAGGATTGCTGTCGATCACCTTCGAGAACCTGCGCGAGGTCGAGCTCGTCCCCTATCAGGAGATTCGCTCGCGCCTCATCAGCGGCGACCTGAAAGCCTCCGCATTCACGACCCGCGTGGTCGACGACGGCACCCTTGTTCACATCATCAACAGCGGGCGGTACACGCCCAAGCTCTGGGTGCCGCCAGTCATCGGCCCGACACTGATCGAGGCCGAAACGCGCAAGCACTTCGGCGAGCTGCGCAACGAGATCCTGCGCAGACACGCGCTCCGCGTGAAAGCGCCCTCCGCCTCGCTTCCCCCTCCAGGTAAATCGCTGGCTTCCGACGCGCCGCGCTAGTCCGTTTGCCGGGTTCGGCAGCGGTCGGCACGGCGCGGTCGCCAAGCGCAGGTCGGCACGTACCGCAACCGGTCACCGCAACTGATCCGCATGCCCGGTCGGAATGATGTCGCGCTGCGGCGTCAGTAGCTTGTCAGCTTCGGCAGACCGATGCGCTGGCGGGGTTCGCGCTCGGTACCGGCACCGGCTGGCTTGCCCATACGCGCGACAGCCCCGTCATCCTCGGCGTGTTGCCGCACGGGTTCATGATCGGACTGCCCAAGCAATTCTAGCGAGCGCAGCAGCCGATCACCCGAAAGGCACGAGCCCTTCGGATGATCGACGCATTGCAACGGCGAGCAACGTCCGCGGCCGCGAACGCCGCCGCGAGCTTCTACTCCTGGAACACCAACACGCCTCCGGTAGGCACGGTAAAGCAGGTC
>VBCS01000505.1 GCA_005888955.1 Betaproteobacteria bacterium | reverse complement strand
CGCAGCATCAAGCGGTGGCTGGCGAGCTCGGCCTCGGAAGGCGCCTCCTTGAGCGTCGACAGAAAGAACCGAGACACGCGCATGGCAAGCTTTGTTTTTGCAAAGCTTTGATTTTAACCCGGTTTGCGTCGTCCCCGGGGAGCGCGATCTAGCGCAGTGACAAAGGCTCGCGATTCTGGCGCTCGACGGCCTCGGCGCGCTCGAGCAGCGGCCGCGCCTCATCGTTGCGCCCCAAAGCCTGCAGCGTGTCTGCCCATCCGCGATACGCTGGCGCATAAGCCGAGTCCACGCGGACCGCGACGGCGAATCGCGCGGGGGCTTCTTCGATTCGCCCGAGCGCCCGCAGCGCGTGTGCCCAGCCGGCGTGTGCCTGTGGGTAGAACGGATCGACTGCCACCGCGCGCTCGTAATGCACGAGCGCAAGCTCGAGTTCGCCGAGCGCGAGCAAGGCGTCGGCTCTTCCATACGCGGCATCGCCGGCGCCAGGTGCATTCGCGAGCGCCGCATCGAAGTTCGCAACTGCGCCGCGCGCATCGCCAGCGGCCAACCGCGCGAATCCCATCCCCTTGAGCGC
This sequence comes from Betaproteobacteria bacterium, assembly GCA_005888955.1. Lineage (GTDB taxonomy): Bacteria > Pseudomonadota > Gammaproteobacteria > Burkholderiales > Casimicrobiaceae > PALSA-1003. Next base: position 3,918 of record VBCS01000505.1, on the reverse strand, counting down.
TTCTTCGGTTTCGCCGGCCCGCTCGATCTCGTTAAGCGCGGCTGCAAGCGCCTTTTCGGGCCGTCCGAGCGCTGCGTACGCCATCGCCAGCGGCAGCGACCCGTACCTCTCGCGCGCTCCCGACGCCAGCGAACGCTCGCAAGCGCTCGCTGCCTGCTCGAAGCGATGCAAACCGAACAGCACGTAACCCCACGCGCCCCAAACCCACCCGCTCTCGGGCTCGAGCGCGAGCCCACGGCGTGCAAGCGCCAAGGCTTGACTGTGCCGGTGCAGCAACGACGCGTTGATCGCACCGTTGGCGATGAGATTCGCCGTCCGCGCCGGAATCTCGAGGGCGCGCACGCGGTGCGCACGGGCCTCGTCGAAGCGTCCCATCAGATCGAGCGCGTTGGCCCAGTTCTGATGAATGAATGGAAGCTGCGGCCCAGCCGCGACAGCGTCGCGGAACCGCTCGATCGCCTGCATGAGCTGCCGTTGCTGCATCAGGCAGATGCCTTGCATGTTGAGCGCCCAGGGTCGCTCGGCCGCGGGGGCGTGCTGCAGCATGTGCTCCAACGTCGCCAGCGTACGGGTGAATTCCGGCGGCTGTTCTCTGGTTTCCTGAGCAAAATAGTGATGTGCCAGAATCCACGGATCGACCACGCGCAGCACGTCCTCGGCCGCTGCTGCAAGCAGGCTCCCGATGTCTCCGCTGCGGCGTACGCCGACGATGGTCACGCTGCGCTGGTCGCGACTGCGCAGCGTGAGCTCGTAGTCGTTGCCCTCCCGCGTGATCTCCCCGCCGACGTGCACCTCCGGGATCCGCAACAGGCGATGGATGTAGCGCACGATCGCCTGCAGCGAAAAACGCCCCGGCACCTGTAGATCGACCAGCGCCGCGCTAGCGTCGACACCACGGAGCTCCTTGAGCGTCGGCGCCCTGCGCTGCATGGCCAGCAGCGCATCGAGCAATCGCTCGGCGACGACCGCGGGCGAGAAGCCGCGCGCGGCCAGCGCACGCGGCACATCGATCGGATCGAGAAAAATGGTGTTGCGGCGGAGCTCGCGCACGATCGCGTATAGCACTGCGGCGAGGGCGGCGATCAGCACCGCCGAGAGCGCGATCGTGAAGATCGCGGATAAATTCTGCGCGAGCCAGGGCAGCGTGCCCTGGCCGTCGGTGCTCAGGCCGAACAAGAGCGGCGCTTCGAAACTCGCCGTCGTCAGGTTGCGGCGACCGGGCCGAAAGAGTTGCCGCTTTATCCGCATCTCGTGCCCCTTGAGCGCGCTCGCCGGCGCGGAGGCTAGAATAGCAAAATCGCCCGGAACGGAGCCGGCGTCGCGTGCCGATCGCGCATTCCACGACCGAAGGGTGGCGCGCGTGCTATGGGCGGCGAGAGCCCGGACGAAAACCGGACGCACCGAGCCCCGCGCTCGCGATTGCCGTGCCGGTCAGCGAACCACGAGCACCGGCAGCTTCGAGTGCGTCAGCACTTTCTGGGTCTCGCTGCCCAGTACCAGTGCCGCCACGCCGCGCCGGCCGTGCGAGGCCATGACGATCGCGTCGCATTTCTGCTTCCTGGCCGCGGCGAGGATGGCTTCCCATGGCGAAGAGGAGATCGCCGACACGCTGGTGAAGGCGATGCCGGCGGCTTGTGCCTTGACGGCGACGGCGTTCAGAATGCGATCGGCCTCCTTTTTGCACTGGGCCGCGTATTCCTTGCGCGACAGCGGCTCGAAGACCACGCCGTCAGCGTACACCGGAAGAGGGTAATCGGGCGAGGCGTGAAATCCGGTTAATCGGGCGCCGATGGCTTTGGCCAGATCGATCGCGTGCGCAGCAGCCTTCAGCGACAGCTTGGATCCGTCGGTGGGGACGAGGATGTTGCGGTACATGGTTGCCTCCGGAAAGCGGGTTAGCGCATCTATCTTACGCGAGAAGATCGGCGCTTCAATCTGGTTCCACAACAGTACCGGCCGCATGCGAAAATGGCCGCATGCTCATCGACATTGCCGATCCGCGCGCGTTTCCCGAGCGGGCGGAGCCATCGCACGCGCCGCTGATCGAGCTCGCCGAAGCGAGTCTCGCGGCGACCGGCGCGGCGCGCGCCGACGCGATCGATCGCACGCTGACGACGGCGCTGGCGGAGCGGCTCGAATCCGGCGACGCCTTGCTCGTCGGCAACCTGATCGCCGCGGCGCCTTCGGTCGCAATCGCGCGTCAGCTGTGGCGGCGCCTCATCGACGCCTGGGGCGTGGCATCGCGGCGCAGCGCGGCGGACGGAGTAGCGGCGACGCTGTTTGCCGTGCCTGTCGTGGTCATCGCGGGCAGTCAATCCACCGTGGATGCGCCGGCGTCCGTGCCCGCCGTCGCAGGCGTACTGTCCGATACCGCGCGCCTGGCCGCGATTCTGCTCGAGCATTGCGCGCTTGCAGGCAACGAAGCGTTCGGGCTTGCCGATGCACTGGTCGCGGCCGATGCCGTCGACATTCCTCGACTGAGCGAACTGTTGGCATGGCAACGGCTGGCGGGAAGGCGCGAGACCGTGGCGCGCGATCTGCCACCCGCGCCGATCGCGGTGCAACCGGGCCAGCAAAGCGTACATCTGCGCTTCCTGATCGGCACGACCCTTGCGGCGCCAGAAGTCGATGTGCTGGCCGCTACCGACGGCGTAGGGTGGGCGATGCCGCTCGCCAAGGAGCTTGCCCGGCAACTCGCCTTGCCGGAGGTCTCTGTGCTCGCACTGCCGCGTGCGCCACAATCGCCGCCGGTCGCCCTGCAGCAGGGGCGGGCGGCACAACGCGAGGTCGGCGCGCAACTGTTCGCGAGCAACGCGATCCGCGGGCTGCGTGCGCGGGTCGGCGAACCTGCGGCGGTGATCAGCGCGCATCGCTCTGTCGCGGCGCCGGGGGGTGGCGAGCTGCGCTTGTCGTTGTCGAGTCCATTCGATCCCCGAGAGGCGGAGGGCTTTCGGTGCCCGTTGTTTCCGACCGACCGGGTAGGCGATGTCGCGTTGATGCTCTTCGATCTGCTGCGCGATTGCCGGGTTGCCGACGTACGAATGCTTCCCGGCGTGCATCCGGATCGCAACCCGCAGACTGGCATGACGCTGCTGTTCAAACCGGAGGCGGACGCCGCGGAGCACACATCACTGCACTAGAGAGAAAGCGATGCGGAAGCTGACCCGGAACACCGATCCCGCGCAGATTTGCCGGATCACGCTGGCAGAGGCGGCGGAGCTCCTGCCGACACCGGATGGAAAGCGCTCGGCGACGGTGTTCGAGCACGGCTCACTGCAGGTCAAGCTCTACGCTCCGCGCGGTAACGATGCGCAGTCGCCTCATGTGCGTGACGAGATTTATGTCGTTGCGCGAGGCGAAGGCTGGTTCGTCAACGGCGGACGACGGCATCGGTTCGGACCGCACGACGTGCTCTTCGCCCAGGCGGGCGTCGTACACCGCTTCGAGGACTTTTCCGACGACTTCGCGGTCTGGGTGTTCTTCTATGGACCGGAACGCGGAGAGCCCGACGCCGCAACCTGACGCGCTAGGACGGCTCGCGGCGCCTGACCTTGCCGATGCCGCTGATCGATTGTTTGACCTTCGGATCGCCCAGATACTCGACGGCGCCGGCGCCGGAAATATCGACCTCGAGCGAGTTGGCGGCATTGACGACGGCTTTGCCAACGCCGCTGACTTCGATCACCGCCTCGTCGCTGGCGAGCTTGCTCGCCTGAAACGAGCCGGCGCCGGAAAGGTCGACGCGCTGGCGCTGGACCTTGCCGGCGACATCGGCCTTGATGGCACCCGAACCGTCGAGCCGCAGTGTCGTCGCTTGCAAATCGCGGATCTTGAGCGAGCACGCGCCCGCGAGATCCAGCCGCAGCTCGCCGGCTTTAAGGCTGTCGGCCGCCACGGTCACGGCTCCGGCGACCTCTA
>VBCS01000504.1 GCA_005888955.1 Betaproteobacteria bacterium | reverse complement strand
CGACCTCACCGAGCGCGCGCGCCAGGGCAAGCTCGATCCGGTCATCGGGCGCGACGACGAGATCCGCCGCACCATCCAAATCCTGCAGCGGCGCACCAAGAACAACCCCGTGTTGATCGGCGAGCCTGGCGTGGGCAAGACCGCGATCGTCGAGGGCCTTGCGCAGCGCATCGTCAACGGCGAAGTCCCCGAAACGCTCAAGAACAAGCGCGTGCTCTCGCTCGACATGGCGATGCTCCTCGCGGGTGCCAAGTACCGCGGCGAGTTCGAGGAGCGGCTGAAGGCAGTGCTCAAGGATATCGCCGCCGACGAGGGCCGGACGATCGTTTTCATCGACGAATTGCATACCATGGTCGGCGCCGGCAAGGCGGAAGGCGCGATCGATGCCGGCAACATGCTGAAGCCCGCGCTCGCCCGCGGCGAGTTGCATTGCGTCGGCGCGACCACGCTCGACGAATACCGCAAATACATCGAAAAGGACGCCGCGCTCGAGCGGCGATTCCAGAAGGTGCTGGTCGACGAGCCGTCGGTCGAGTCGACCATCGCCATCCTGCGCGGCTTGCAGGAACGCTACGAGATCCACCACGGCGTCGAGATCACCGACCCGGCGATCGTCGCTGCGGCGGAGTTGTCACACCGCTACATCACCGACCGCTTCCTGCCCGACAAGGCGATCGATCTGATCGACGAAGCCGCGGCGCGGATCAAGATGGAGATCGACTCCAAGCCGGAGGCGATGGACCGGCTCGACCGGCGTCTGATCCAGCTCAAGATCGAGCGCGAGGCGGTGAAGAAGGAAAAGGACGAAGCGTCGAAGAAACGGCTCGCCGCGATCGAGGAGGAAATCAAGCGGCTCGAGCGCGAGTACGCCGACCTCGATGAAGTCTGGCAGGCCGAAAAGGCCCAGCTGCAGGGGACGCAGCATATCAAGGAAGAGATCGACAAGATCAAGCTCCAGATGGAAGAGGCGCGCCGCAAGGGCGACTGGCAGAAGATGTCCGAGTTGCAATACGGCAAGCTGCCGGCCCTCGAGGCGCAACTCAAGAAGGCCGACACCAAGCTCGCGAAGGAACACGCGAACAAGCCGCAGCTCTTGCGCACGCAGGTCGGCGCGGAGGAGATCGCCGAGGTCGTTTCACGCGCCACCGGCATCCCTGTTTCCAAGATGATGCAGGGTGAGCGCGAAAAACTGTTGCACATGGAGGATGCGCTGCACAAGCGCGTCGTCGGCCAGGACGAGGCCGTCCGCCTCGTGTCGGATGCAATCCGCCGCTCGCGCTCGGGCCTGGGCGACCCCAACCGGCCCTACGGTTCGTTCCTTTTCCTGGGGCCCACCGGTGTGGGCAAGACCGAACTGTGCAAGGCGCTCGCGGAATTCCTGTTCGATTCCGATCAGTTCCTGATCCGCGTCGATATGTCCGAGTTCATGGAGAAGCACTCGGTCGCGCGGCTGATCGGCGCGCCACCCGGCTATGTCGGCTACGAGGAAGGCGGTCATCTGACCGAAGCGGTGCGGCGCAAGCCCTACAGCGTGATCCTGTTGGACGAGGTGGAGAAAGCGCATCCCGACGTGTTCAACGTGCTCCTGCAGGTCCTGGACGACGGCCGTATGACCGACGGTCAGGGCCGCACGGTCGACTTCAAGAACACCGTCATCGTCATGACGTCGAACCTCGGCTCGCAGATGATCCAGCAGATGTCAGGCGAGGACTACGGCATGATCAAGCTCGCCGTCATGGCGGAAGTGAAGACGACGTTCAGGCCGGAATTCGTCAACCGCATCGACGAGATCGTCGTATTCCACGCGCTTTCCGAGAAGGACATCGAGGCGATCGCCAAGATTCAGCTGAAGGCGCTCGAAGCGCGTCTGGCCAAGCTCGAGATCAGGATCGATGTCACGCCCGCGGCACTGGCAGAGGTCGCGAAGGTCGGCTTCGATCCGGTCTTCGGCGCGCGGCCGCTCAAACGCGCGATCCAGCAGGAAATCGAAAATCCGCTGGCGAAGGAGATCCTCGCCGGCAAGTTTGCCGCCGGCGACACGATCAAGGTCGCGGTCAGCGGCCGCGAGATCACCTTCGCCAGGAAATAGCTTGTCGTAGCCCGGGCTGAGCGCCTGCGAAGCCCGGGGCAGCGGAATCAAAAGTACGGCACCGCCCTTTGCGCAAGGCGTCCGGCCCAACCGTTGAGCGCCTGTGCGACCGCGCGTCCGATCGCTGCGACGACACGATCGCGTGACGTCTCCGGCGCGAGGAGACGCAGCGTGCTATCCGCTTCGGCGGCGATGATGGTTCGCCCGGAGCGGTCGATCTGAAAGCGCATGCCCTTGACCAGCACTATGTCGCGCAGATCGCGCTCGAGGGTCACCCAGAGGCAGCCGCGATCGACTGCGATGATCGTGCCCTGCGCGTTTTCGAGGACGAGTGTTTCGCGCCGATTCAGGACCGAGCGGCGCGAGTGGCGGGTGAGGGAAACGGTCTTGGCCATGGTGTTCTCCAGGTGAATGCGTATAATGCATGCAGGGCCGGGCGTCCTGGTGAGACGAGATTCGGCGTCCGCTGAGTGAAGTATCAGGGCCGGCGCGATCCCATTCAAACGAATTTGCCGCATGCGACGCATGAGGAAATGGAATGCCTAAAGCCGGACTGGCAACGCCGGCGCGCAAGCCGCGCCTGCCGTCGCTCGACCTGCTCAAGGGCTTCGAAGCCGCGGCGCGACACCTGAGCTTCACGCGCGCGGCGGAGGAGCTTTTCCTGACGCAATCGGCGCTGTCGCGCCAGATGCAAACACTCGAAGAGCAGCTCGGCATGCCGCTCTTCGAGCGCCGCCATCGCCAGCTGTTGCTGACCGAGGCCGGACAGATGCTGCACGCAACGGCGAAGACGGTGCTCGACGAGCTCACGCAGGCCGTGGCCGCGATACGCCGCGACGAGGCGGCGCAGCCCTTGACCGTATCGACCAATCTGCCGTTCGCATCACTCTGGCTGATTCCGCGCCTGTCGCGGTTCCGCGAGCGCCATCCGGGGATCGACGTCTACATCTCGGCGGACAACCGCATCATCGACCTCGAGCGCGAGCGCATCGACCTCGCCGTCCGCTATTGCAGTGAAGCGATGGCGCCGCCGGGGTCGCCGCGGCTGTTCGGCGAGAAGCTGGTGCCGGTGTGCAGCCCGGGGCTCGCCGCGGATCGGTCGCGGCCGCTGAAGCGGCCCGAGGATCTGGCGCGCCACATCCTGCTCTCCATCGACGACGAGCGCGGGCGCTTCACCTGGCTCAACTGGGCGGCGTGGCTCGCGGCGATCGGCATCCACGAACTGACGCCCGCCGGGTCGCTTCGTTTCAACCATTTCGACCAGGTCATTCAGGCGGCGCTCGACGGCCAGGGCGTCGCGCTGGGACGCGAGCCCCTGACCGATCATCTCCTGCGGCAGGGCAAACTCGTCGCGCCGTTTCGCAACAGGTACACGACGACCCGCGCCTATTTCATCGTGCGCACAGAGCACGCGGCAGCGCGCCCTGAGGCGCAGGCCTTCGTCGACTGGCTGCAGGACGAAGCGCGGGAGGAGGCCGCCGATACAGAATCCGCGCCGGGCGGGGGCGCCAGGCGGCGCCAGGCGCGGAAGGCGCGGAAGGCGCGATGAACGAGGGTTCCGCTCACGAGGCGAGCGACGCGCCTTCGCCGTGGGTCGTTCGCTTCGCACCGCTGGTCGCGAGCGGAGCGCGCGTGCTCGACCTCGCGTCGGGCGGTGGCCGGCACGCGCGGTTCTTCGCCGCGCGCGGTGCGCGCGTCGTTGCCGTCGATCGCGACCCTGCCGCGCTCGCGAGCCTTGCCGCGGTGCCCGGCATCGACGCCCGCGTCGTCGATCTCGAGAAGGGCGATTGGCCTTTTCCGGGCGAGCGCTTCGACGCCATCGTCGCGGTCCATTATCTTCACCGCGCTTTGTTTCCGCTGCTGCTGGCGGCGCTCGCCGCAGACGGCGTCGTGCTCTACGAAACCTTCGCCGCGGGCAACGCTGCGTATGGCCGGCCCTCCAACCCTGACTTCCTGCTGACGCCGGGGGAGTTGCTCGAGTTCGCACGCAGTACACTCACCGTCGTCGCATTCGAGCAGGGTGTGGTCAACGATGAGCGTCCCGCCGTGATCCAACGGCTTGCCGCCGTGGGCCGCGGCAGACCATGGCCGCCACCGCTAGCCTGAGGGTTCGCTGAAGATTAGGGTAAAATGCCGCATTTTTCGGGTTCGAGTCGATGCTGAAGGGAAGCCTGGTCGCAATCGTCACGCCGATGCAAGCCGGCGGCGCGCTCGATCTGCGCGGGTTTGCCAAGCTTCTCGACTTTCACGTCACCAGCGGCACCTCCGGCATCGTCGTCGTCGGCACGACGGGCGAATCGCCGACCGTCGACGTCGAAGAACATTGTCTGCTGATCAAGACTGCGGTCGAACTCGCGGCCGGGCGCATCCCGGTGATCGCCGGTACCGGCGCCAACGCGACCGCGGAGGCCATCGAGCTCACCCTCTACGCCAAGAAAGTGGGTGCGGCCTTCGCCCTGTCGGTTGTGCCGTATTACAACAAGCCCGGCCAGGAAGGCCTCTATCGGCATTTCCGAACCATCGCCGAAAAAGTCGATCTGCCGCTGATCCTGTACAACGTGCCGAGTCGCACGGTCGCCGATCTCGCCAACGATACGGTGCTGCGCCTGGCCCAGGTGCCGGGCATCGTCGGCATCAAGGACGCCACCGCCGACCTCGGGCGCGGCAGCGAGCTCATCCGCTCGCTCGCGGCCGCAGGCA
>VBCS01000507.1 GCA_005888955.1 Betaproteobacteria bacterium | reverse complement strand
TCGACTCGCGCAGCTGCGCAAGAAGCCGGTTCAACGCCTCGATGGCGGGAGCGATCTCCACTGGTGTCGCGTGCTCGTCCAGAGGACGCAGATCGTGCGGCGTGCGGCCAAGGAGCTGGGTCCTGATCCATGCCAGGGGGGCGATCCCTCGCGCGACGCCGGTCCATGCCAGCGCCAGCGTCGCCAGCGCGATCAGAAGCGCGGGCAGCAATCCCGCGGCGAGGATTTCCCAGATCAGGCGATTGCGCTTGTGCAGGGTTTCTGCGACCTGCACATACAAGCCCGAGTTGGATCGGACTGCCGCGACGCGTACGGGTTCGCCGTGATAACGGCTGTCGAAGAATGAGCGCTCGCCCGGCGCGAGGTTCGGAGGCAGATTGAGGTCTTCGTCACCGGCAACAACCGCACCGCCCGGCGCGCGAATCTGGAAAACCAGCGTGTCCTCGTGGTCGAAGAGAAGCGCTTCCTGCGCCTGCTGGAGCATTGCCAGGCGCGGGCCATCGGCGTCCATCCGCACGTTCGCGGCCATGTCGAGCGCCGGATCGAGCAGCGAGCGGTCGTACGCGAATGTGGCGACGCGGAGCGCTACGTAATAGGTTACCGCCGCCGCGCCTACGGCGAGGAGCAGGAACGAAGGAATCAGAAACAGGAGCAGACGCCGGCGAATGCTGCTGCGACGGATGACGCGGCTAGGCATCGGTGGTTTCCCACAGATAGCCGAAGCCGCGCACGGTCCGGATGCGCACGCCTGCGGCTTCGATCTTTGCCCGTAAGCGCGAGACATAGACTTCGACCGCGTTCGTGGTCAATTGCGAATCGCAGTCGGCGAGTTGCTGGGCGATCTGCTCCTTGCTCAGGACGCGGCCGGGGCGCGCCATGAACAGTTCGAGCAGCGCCCACTCCCGGACCGTCAGCTCGATCAGCGTTCCATTGATGCCGATGCGTTTTGCTTCCACGTCGACGGTCAGTCGGCCTAACGAGACCGCGCTCGCAGGAAGCGAGACGCGACGCAGCAGGGCGCGGACACGGGCTTCGAATTCTGTCACCGAAAACGGTTTGGTCAGGTAGTCATCGGATCCGAGGTCGAGACCGTGCACCCGGTCCTCTATCGCATCGCGCGCCGTAAGCACCAGCACGTTGGCTGAGGCGTGACGAAGGCGAAGACGGCGAAGAACTTCGAAGCCGTCGATATCGGGCAGCCCGATGTCGAGCACGACCAGGTCGTAGGACGCTGCGCGCAGCGCCCTGTCCGCTTGCACACCTGTCTCGGCCCTATCGACGGCGTGTCCGGCGCGGGCCAGGACGCGTGTCAGCCCCTGCGCGAGCAGCGAGTCGTCTTCGACAACGAGAATGCGCATTGCCTGCTCCTCTCGCGGGGCGGGATAACTCGGCTGTCAGCTGAATGTCAGCAATTTTTAAGGAAATTGACAGCTGCCACGCGTACGATCGTTACATCCGACTTGTAAGCTACGTCGGGTGCCATCCAGTGTTCCCAGTTCGGCCCCTAAGCGCAAGCAGTGAAAAACAGGAGGATGACATGATCAGATATTTAGCTCTCGGTTTGGCATTCCTCGCAAGTGTGATTCTGAGCGGCTGCGGCGGCGGAGGTTCAAGCAGCATCACTCCCGGCTTGGTAACCGTCATCCCCGTGCCGGGCGTCACCACCGGCACGCTCTTCTCCTTCGACATCAGCGCCGTCGACGGCGCGAAGCGGCGCATGTACTACACCAATCGCAACAGCCAGTCGGTCGACGTCATCGACATCCCTACGAATACGTTCCTGAAGCGGATCACCGGGGGATTCGCGGGCTGCAACACCGGTCCGACCTGCGTCGGCGCGGACAACGATAAATCCGGTCCCGACGGACTCAACCTCATCACCGGCACGACGTTCATCTACGTCGGCGATGTCAACTCGGTGAAGATCATCGATACCACGACCGACACCGTCGTCAAAACGATCGCGATCGGTGGCGCATCGGGCCTGCGCGCGGACGAGGGCTGCTACGATCCGGACCACAAGATTTTCATGATCAACAGTCCCGGCGAGAGCCCGCCGTTCGCGACGTTCATCGACGTCAATACGCAGAAGATCATCGCAACTCTGAAGTTCACCGATCCCGGCACGGGTCCCACCGGTCCTGGGTCGGCGGGGCTGGAGGCGTGCGTTTATGATCATGCGACGCAGACCTTTCTCAATAACAATGACGGGTCGACCGCCAATCCGCGGGGAGAAGTCGACGTGATCCCTGCAGCCTTCATCATGCAGGGGACTCCGACGGTTCCGGTTGTTCTGACGTTGCCCGTGCCGACGCCCGCCAATGGCTTCAAGATATTTCCGCTGGGCATCTGTGATCCGACGGGCCTCGACCTTGGACCGGGTACGGACATGGCCGTCTCCTGTCGACAAGGTAATGCCGGCGAGCACCTGACGGTGGAGATCCTCGATCGCACCAATGGCACGCTGCGGGCGACGGTTCCGATTGGCGGCGGCGATCAGATCGCCTACGACGCGCCGACGAATCGCTACTACCTCGCGGCGAGCCGGTGGACGAGGAGCGGACTTTCCTCGGGAGGATGCTCTGCGGCCTCGCCGTGTACGCCGGTGCTCGCCATTATCGATGCCGCGTCGCGGACGCTGGTGCAGACGGCGTTCTCGG
>VBCS01000506.1 GCA_005888955.1 Betaproteobacteria bacterium | reverse complement strand
GACAGCGAACGCCTGTCGGATCGAGTCCAACGGATGCGTCAACTGCCCGACATCGCCGCGCGTTGTTGCGCATGCAAGCCATTCGGCCGAGGTGTCTCATGCGTCCTCTGCAAATCGCCGTCGTCCCGTGGCTATTCGCCGCCGCGCCTTGGGCCCTTGGCGCCGGAGCCGCACCGGCTGCCAATCCCGCGATCGATATGGGTGGCTACCTGCGCGTCGCCAATGCGGCGGCGGCGCATCGTGAGTCGCACCGGCTCTCCGAGGCCGAGTTCATCGGCATGAGCAAAGAGCCGGGGACCGTCATCCTCGACGCGCGTAGCCGCGACAAGTACGACGAGCTGCACGTCAAGGGGGCGATCAATCTCAGCTTTCCCGATATCGCGATCGAGAGCCTCGAGCGAACGCTGCCGGATAGGAACACGCGGATCCTCATCTACTGCAACAACAATTTCCAGAACGCGCCAGGGCCGTTCCCGTCCAAGCTGCCGAGCGCATCGCTCAACATCTCCACCTACATCGCGTTGTACGACTACGGCTACCGCAATGTATACGAGCTCGGACCGCTGATCGACATCAACACCTCTCGACTCGAGCTCGAATCGCGAGCCGTGCGATAGAATCGCTTCGCTCAATCGTGTAGGATCCCCCCATTGCGCAGGGGGTGATGCACACTTGGGCGGTCTGGGACGGATATGCGGCGTCTTGTCGCCGGTAGTTACGCCATTCGATTCCGAGTTGCGCCCGGACCGCGAACGCTTCGTCCGGCATTGCCGGTGGCTCATCGATCAGGGCGTCGGGCTCGCAGTCTTCGGGACCAACTCCGAAGCGAACTCGATGTCGGTCGGGGAGAAGATCGCGCTCCTCGACGCATTGATCGACGCCGGCCTGCCTCCGGCGCGCATGATGCCGGGAACCGGTTGCTGCGCCTTCACCGACTCGGTCGAGCTCACGCGCCACGCGCTGCGCCGCCGTTGCGCCGGCGTGTTGATGCTGCCGCCTTTCTACTACAAGGGCGTGCCGGACGACGGCCTGTTTCGCAGCTACGCGGAAATCATCGAGCGCGTCGGCGAATCCGATCTGCGGATCTATCTGTATCACATTCCGCCGGTGTCGCAGGTGCCGATCAGCCTGGCTTTGATCGAGCGACTGCTCCAGGCTTACCCGGGCACGATCGCCGGCATCAAGGACAGCTCGGGCGACTGGAGCAACACTCAAGCGATGCTCGAGCGGTTTCAGCCCCGGGAATTCGACGTCTTCGCGGGTAGCGAAACGTTTCTGCTCGCGACGTTGCGCGGCGGCGGTGCGGGTTGCATTACCGCGACCGGCAATGTCAACCCGAGGCGAATCGCGGAGTTGGCGCGCCGCTGGCGGGATCCGGACGCGGATGCGCGACAGGCGGCGCTCGACACGGTGCGAACCGTGTTCCAGCAGTACCCGATGATCCCCGCCCTCAAGGCGGCGATCGCGCACCACAGAGCGGATCCGCAGTGGGCGACCGTTCGTCCGCCGCTGGTCGAGCTTTTGCCGCTCCAGCAGAGCGCACTCGTGCAGGCGTTGGAGTCGGCGGGCTTTTCGATGCCGGGACTCTAGTCGCGGCGGCAGGGATCCGCCGTCGGGCAAGCGGATTCCCCAAGACGGGCCCGTGGTATTAGACTAGGCGCCCACGCAGTAAACCTCACCGCGGGATCGAGGACGAGATAATGTTCGCCACATCAGCGCTCCGGATAGCCAACGCAATCGCGGGCGTGGAACTGCAGGAACGCGGCGCATTATCCAGAACGCTGGACTCAATCGTGTTTCCGTGGTCCGTCCGCGAACAGCAGGACGAGCCGCGAGTGCGCCCCGCGCTGGCCGTGCTGTTCCGCATCGCGGTCGGCCCCAACGCCGATTATTACGCGCACCGGTTCGTCAAGTACGAGCGCACGGGCCGCAGCGCGCCGAGCTGGCATTGGCCGGCGTTCGCGCTGCCGACACTATGGGCCTTCTACCGCAAGCTATGGGGTTACGGGATCGCCTGCGCCCTGCTGCCGGTTGCCGGGACGCTCGCCTTCACTGTTTTCGATTTCGGCATCGGCGATTCGTCTCTCGCCTGGTGGGCATGCGCCGCGCTCAGTGTCTGGCTGATTCCCGGTATCGCCTCCGCCACCTGCGCCAATACATTCTATTACCACCGCGTGAAACGCCTGGTGCGGCAAGCCGAGAAGAACACCCGGTCTGCCGAAACCGCGGCCAGTCGCCTGCTGAAACGAGGATCGACCGACATCGTGCTTGCGCTTTTGCTCGGCGTCGGGACTCTGCTTTTCGTCGGAAGCATCATCGGACCGCGCCTGCAGCTCGCCCATCACGCGCACGGCATGCGCGTGAAGCTCGAGCAGGTCATGGCCGCGGTCAAGCCGTTGCAGCGTCAGGTCGAGGCTGATTGGGCCAGCACCCGTTCGATCCCGCAACGACCCGACTACCGCGCGGTCCGGATGCATCAGGCGTACGCGCTGGTCGAGGGTGTCGACCTGAACCCTCGCAACGGCCGCGTGCGGGTCGACCTGGGGGACGCGGTACCCGAGCTTGAGGGGAGATCGATTCTGCTCGCGCCGGCCGTCGACGCCTGGCAGAAACTGCGCTGGTTGTGCGTCCCCATCGATATCCCCACTGCCTACGTCCCCGCGGCTTGCGGTCGCTAGCTGCATGCTCTTGTGAGAATGCCGACCATCGCCCGCCGGCGCGACGGGCTGGCCGTCATCGCGGCATTCTGGCTCGCCGGCCAGGCGGCGAGCGCGTATGCGCTGTACGACCCCGCCAAGGAGTACGTGGAAGCGCCGGCGGTGGCGGCGCGTTATCCGGACCCGCCGCTCGACATTCCGACGCCGGCGTTCAAGCCCGGCCGAACTGATTTCACAAGTCAGGAAGAGCTCGTCGCCTTTGTCGACGGACTGGCCGCGCGTTCCGCCGATCTGCGCGTGCGCATCGTCGGTCGATCGCAGGAAGGTGCTCATGATCGGCCAGCAGCACGGCAACGAGCCCGCCGGCGGCGAGGCCGCGCTGGCGCTGGCGGCCGAGTTGAGCGGCGGCTCAAGCGCGCAGGTGCTCGATCACGTGAACGTGCTTATCGTGCCGCGCGCCAATCCGGACGGCGCCTATCATTTCGTCCGCGGCCTGAAGAACGGCGGCGACGTCAATCGCGATCACCTGCTGCTCGGCACCCCCGAAGGCCAGACGCTGGGACGGGTCTTCGTCCAATACCAGCCCGACATCGTGCTCGACTGCCACGAATTCGGGGTCAAGCTGCGCTGGTTCGAGAAATTCCAGTCGCTGCAGAAGTACGACGCGCTGATCCAGTACGCGACCGTCTCGAACCTGCCGCGGGCGCTCACCGACGCCTCGGAGCAGATGTTTCGCCAGCCGCTGCTGCGCGCGTTCGATCAGGCGGGTCTGACGCACTCGTGGTATTACACGACCAGTTACGACATGAGCGATCGCAGGGTATCGATGGGTGGCGTCGTCCCCGACACGGGACGCAACATCGCGGGACTGCGCAACGCCGTGAGCTTCCTGCTCGAGACCCGAGGCGTCGGCATCGGCCGCGCGCATTACAAGCGGCGCGTGTACACGCACCTGACCGCGATCCACTCGATCCTCGCCTCGACCGCACGCAACGCCGACGCACTGCTCGCGCTCGTGCGACAGGCCCGGAAGGACGTCGCGAACGCGGCCGGGACGGGCGAGATCATCGTCTCGAGCGTGGCCAGCACTACCCGGCACACCCTCGATCTCATCGATCCGCAGACGGGAACGGACCGGCACGTCGAGGTCGATTGGCGCTCTGCGCTCGAGATTCAGACGCGCCTCAAGCGGTCGCGTCCCGGCGGCTATCTGCTCCCCGCCTCGGAAGGTCGGGCCGCGCGCCGCTTGCGCGATCTCGGCGTAACTGTCTTGCAACTTGCGGAAGACGCGAGTCTCGATGTCGAGCGCTATCGCATCACCCGGGCCGAAGAGAGCAAGAAGGACGACGTCCGTCGCAACGAGGAGGAGGGATCGACCGGCGTCGTGCAGATCGCCACGGCGACAGAGGCGGCCACCGTCGCGGCGCATCGGGGCGACTTCTACGTGCCGCTCGATCAGCCGCTGGCGAATGTGATCGCCGCCGCGCTCGAACCCGAGACCCAGAGCAGCTACGCCGCCAATCGGCTGTTGAACCTGCCGAAGGCCGACGTAGGCCAAGCCGCGTTCTTGCCGCTTTACCGGCTGCCCGCGAAGCTCAAGGCGGCGGCCCTCGTCTGGGACGGGAACTGATCGGCGCGAAGATTATCACTCACGTCGGGCAGGGTGCACCGGCACGCAGCCACTGCTCGAAGGCGGTGACAAATGCGGGACGCGAAACGGGTGGGACGCTACGCTCGCCGCCCGGGTTCCAGCCCCAGCCGACGAGCTTGTCGTCCCTGACGTGGACGAGCATCGCGTTCAAGTCCCGGCCGCGCGTCACCCGCTTGTCTTTGATCGCCTCACACAAGGCACGCGGCGACAACCCGATGAAGACCATCTTGGCTTCCGGCGGTGGCAGCTGCCAATTCGGCGCTCCCGGCGGCGCATGCGCGCCATAGCTCGCCGGCAAGTTCTCATCGTGATGACACGCCGCACACTCCATTGCGACGGCGCCCTTGCCCCGGGGGCCACGCTGAACAAATTGGGCGTGTTCGCGCCCTGAGTCGTATTGCAGCGGCGCATCGCCCGGGATGTGGCAGTTCTGGCAGCGCGGATGTTGCAGCACCGCGCGGATCGGCTCGAAGAGCTGATCGGCATTGCCGCCTTGAGCGAAGGCGCCGATGCTCGCGAACGGCGTGATCGCCATCGTCGCGAGCATGCAAAACCTG
>VBCS01000503.1 GCA_005888955.1 Betaproteobacteria bacterium | reverse complement strand
CCTTTTTCTAAAGACTATTCAACAATTGAGGATTTCGCTCGCGGTTTCAAGGCCCTGCGGCGGATTCGCGCATTGTTTTTAAACGCCCGAGGCCGCGGCCCGGATGCCGCCGGCTGCGTTGCGCGGTCCCGAAGCCAGCTATACCATCGTGCTCGCTCATGTCCAAGTCCGTCCCGGGCGCTCCGACCGAACAGCGACCGCCTCCGCTCCGGTGGCCGGGCGAGTGGTGGTTGCGGCTCAGCCCACTGGGCCGCGACCTCGCCGTCATCCTGGTCCTGAAGTTCGCCGCACTCGCGCTCTTGTGGTGGGTTTTTTTCAGCCACCCCACGGCGACGCACATGCGCGTCGAGTCATCACGCACCGAAGCGCACTTGATTCCACCCGCAAGCCCGCAGGAATACCCCCGTGCCGACCGTTGAGGTCGTCGATCTGTCGCGGTTGCAGTTCGCCGTCACGGCGCTCTACCACTTCCTGTTCGTGCCCCTCACGCTCGGCTTGTCGTGGATCCTGGTCATCATGGAATCGGTGTACGTGATGACGGGCAAGGAAATCTATCGCGACATGACGAAGTTCTGGGGCAAGCTGTTCGGGATCAATTTTGTCATGGGGGTAACCACCGGCCTCACGCTGGAATTCCAATTCGGCACGAACTGGGCCTACTACTCGCACTACGTCGGCGACATCTTCGGTGCGCCGCTGGCGATCGAGGGACTGATGGCTTTCTTCCTCGAGTCCACCTTCGTCGGTTTGTTCTTTTTCGGCTGGGACCGGATGGGCAAGGTGACGCACCTGCTCGTCACCTTCCTCGTCGCGTTCGGCTCGAATCTATCCGCGCTGTGGATACTGATCGCCAATGCCTGGATGCAGAATCCCGTCGGCGCCGAGTTCAACCACGAGACGATGCGCATGGAGCTCACGAGCTTCTACGATCTCCTGTTCAACCCCGTGGCCGGCGCAAAGTTCGTGCATACGGTCGCGGCCGGCTACGTCACCGCGTCGATGTTCGTCCTCGGGATCTCCTCCTATTATCTGCTGCGGCTGCGCGACCTGCCCTTCGCCGTACGCTCGTTTGCGGTCGCGGCGGGCTTCGGGCTCGCATCGGCGATTTCCGTCATCGTCCTGGGCGACGAGTCCGGTTACACCGCGGGCGAAGTGCAGAAGGTAAAGCTCGCGGCGATCGAGGCTGAGTGGGAAACGGTGCCTCCTCCCGCTTCGTTCACGGCCTTCGGCTTTCCGGATCAGGCCAACGAGACGACAAACTACGCGATCAAGATCCCCTGGCTGATGGGCCTGATCGCAACGCGCTCCGTAGACACGCCGGTAAAAGGGATCAAGAATTTGAAGGTCGAGCACGAGGCGCGCATCCGCGGCGGCGTGAAGGCATATGCAGCGCTGCAGAAGCTTCGCGCCGGCGATCGCAGCGCCGAGACCCGAGCGGAATTCGAGCGCACCAGGGCGGACCTGGGTTACGGGCTGCTGCTGCGCAAATACACGGACAAGGTCGTCGACGCCACGCCCGAGCAGATCAAACGGGCGGTCGACGACACCATACCGCAGGTCGCGCCGCTGTTCTGGTCGTTCCGGTTGATGGTCGGCCTCGGCCTCTGGTTTCTGTTCGTGTTCGCCGCCTCCTTCTACGTGCTGGCACGCCGCCGGCTGTATCGCAGCCGCTGGCTCATGCACCTGGCGCTGTGGAGCATTCCGCTGCCGTGGATCGCCGCCGAGCTGGGCTGGATCGTCGCCGAATACGGCCGCCAACCGTGGGCGATCAGCGAGGTGCTGCCGACGCACCTGGCGGTGTCGTCGGTCTCGACGGGCGAGCTGTACTTCAGCCTGGCTGGATTCGTCCTTTTTTACACTGCGTTGCTGATCGTCGAGCTCTACCTGATGTTTAAATACGCCCGCGCGGGCCCGTCGAGTCTTGGCACCGGCCGGTATCAGGACGAAGCGGCCGCCGGCACCTCCTACAAGGGCACAGGAGCCGCGCCATGATCTATGTGTTCGACTACGCGACGCTCAAGCTCATCTGGTGGGTTTTTATGGGCGTGCTGCTCGTCGGCTTCGCGGTTCTCGACGGCTTCGATCTGGGCGTTGGGGCGCTCCTGCGCTTCATCGGCCGCAGCGACGAAGAGCGCCGCGTGATGCTCAATGCGATCGGCCCGACGTGGGAAGGCAATCAGGTCTGGTTCGTCACCGCCGGGGGCGCGACCTTCGCGGCATGGCCCCTGGTGTACGCGACCGCTTTCTCGGGCTTCTACGTGGCGCTGATGCTCACGCTCTTTGCGCTGTTTTTTCGCCCGGTCGGAATCGAATATCGCGGCAAGGTGAAAGACCCGCGCTGGCGCGATGCCTGGGACTGGGGGCTCGTTATCGTAGGCGCGGTGCCGGCGCTGATTTTCGGCGTCGCTTTCGGCAACCTGCTGCTGGGCGTACCGTTCCATTTCGACCTCGACCAACGCGTGTTCTACACGGGCTCGTTCTTCGGCCTCCTGAATCCGTTCGCGCTCCTCGCCGGCGTCGTGAGCCTCGGCATGCTGACAATGCACGGCGCGATCTATCTGCAATTGCGCACCGACGGTGCCGTGCAGGAACGGGCAAGACGCGCGGCGCTGTGGTGCGGCATCGTGTTCCTTGCGGCGTTTGCCGCGGCCGGCGTCTGGATCGCCTCGGGCATCAATGCCTTCCGTATCGTGACGCTGCCGCCTCCGGATTCGGCCTTCATGCCGCTGGCGAAAACCGTCGAACGGGTGTCGGGCGGCTGGATCGCCAACTACACGCAATACACGTGGATGCTGTCGGCTCCGGTGCTCGCCTTCGGCGGGACGCTGCTCGCGCTCGCGGCGTCGGGTGCGCGCCGCGCGGGATTCGCATTCGTGCTGTCGTGCTTCGGCGTCGCGGGCGTCGTCCTGACCGCGGGATTCGCGCTGTTTCCGTTCATCATGCCTTCGTCGAGCGATCCGAAGAGCAGTTTGACCGTGTACGACGCCGTGTCTACCCATCGCACGCTGCAGATCATGTTCTGGGTCGTGATCCTGTTCCTGCCGATCGTGATCGCGTATACCGGCTGGGTCTATCGCGTGATGCGCGGCACGGT
>VBCS01000116.1 GCA_005888955.1 Betaproteobacteria bacterium | reverse complement strand
CGATAAGAAGGTCGTTGCCCCAACGACGCCGCCGAGGAAGTAAGGAGCCAATTATGGAAACCAAAGCGATCCTGCGCGGCGTACGCCTGTCGGCCCAGAAAGGCCGGCTCGTCGCCGACCAGATTCGCGGGCTGCCCGTCGACAAGGCGCTCACCTTGCTCTCCTTCAGCCCCAAGAAGGGCGCGAAGATCATCAAGAAGGTCCTCGAGTCGGCGATTGCCAATGCGGAACACAACGAAGGCGCTGACATCGACGAGCTCAAGGTGAGAACTATCTGCGTCGACAAGGCGGCAAACCTGCGGCGCTTCACCGCGCGCGCCAAGGGGCGCGGCAACGTCATCCTCAAGCAGACCTGCCACATCCACGTCACCGTCGGCGACGGGAAATAAGGAAGACACATGGGACAGAAAATCAATCCGACCGGCTTTCGTCTTTCGGTCAATCGGGACTGGGCTTCGAAGTGGTACGCGAACAGCAAGCATTTTCCGGCGACGCTGAACGAGGACATCAAGGTCCGCGACTATCTTCGCAAGAAGCTCTCTCACGCCTCCGTCGGCAAGATCACGATCGAGAGGCCGGCGAAAAACGCGCGCATCACTATCCATAGCGCGCGGCCGGGCGTGGTCATCGGCAAGAAGGGCGAGGACATCGAGACGTTGCGCGCGAGCTTGCGCAAGATGATGGGCACCGAAGTAGGCTTGAACATCGAGGAGATCCGCAAGCCCGAAATCGATGCGCAGCTCGTCGCCGACTCTATCGCGCAGCAGCTCGAAAAGCGGATCATGTTCCGCCGCGCAATGAAGCGCGCGATGCAGAACGCTATGCGGCTCGGCGCTCAGGGCATCAAGATCATGAGCTCGGGCCGGCTGAACGGCATCGAGATCGCGCGCACGGAATGGTATCGCGAGGGGCGGGTGCCACTGCATACGCTGCGCGCGGACATCGATTACGGGTTTGCCGAGGCGAAGACGACATACGGCGTGATCGGCATCAAGGTGTGGGTGTTCAAAGGCGAAGTTCTGCCGCACAACGCCGAGCCGCAGGCCGCCCCGGTGCCGGCGCCCGAAGCGCCGAAGCGCATCCGTAAGAGTGCAGGAGCGAAGAATGTTGCAGCCAGCTAGAAGGAAATATCGTAAGGAGCAGAAGGGCCGCAACAAGGGCGTGGCGACCGTCGGCGCCAAAGTCAGCTTCGGCGAGTACGGACTCAAGGCGATCACGCGCGGCAGGTTGACCGCCCGCCAGATCGAGGCCGCGCGGCGGGCGATGACCCGTCACATCAAGCGCGGCGGTCGGATCTGGATCCGCATCTATCCCGATAAGCCGATGTCGCAGAAGCCGGCCGAAGTACGCATGGGCAACGGCAAGGGCAACCCGGAGTATTACGTCGCCGAGATCGTTCCGGGCAAGGTGCTCTACGAGATGGATGGCGTCGACGAGGCGCTGGCGCGCGAAGCATTCGCGCTCGCCGCCGCCAAGCTTCCGATTCGGACGACGTTCGTCCACCGGCTGCTTGGATAGAAGGATACGAGCATGAAGGTTTCGGAACGCAAGAGGGATCTGCGCGACAAGTCGCCTGACGAGCTCCGGACCGAGCTTGGCGCGCTGCTGAAGGAGCAGTTCGGGCTGCGTATGCAGAAGGCGACGCAGCAGCTCACGAATAGCTCCAAGATCGTGCGCGTCCGGCGCGATATCGCGCGCGTCAAGACGTTGCTCAATCAGAAGACAGGACAAGCATGAGCGAACAAGTCGAAACTCCGGCGGCTGCGCCCGCCGCCAAGGGAAGCCTGATCCAGACCCAGATCGGACGGGTGGTCAGCGACAAGATGAACAAGACCGTGACCGTTCTTGTCGAGCATCGGGTGAAGCATCCGCTTTACGGCAAGGTCGTGAGGCGGTCGAGGAAATATCACGCGCACGACGAGAACAATGAGTACAAGGAAGGCGACCTGGTCGAGATCGAGGCCTGCCGCAAGCTTGCCAAGACCAAGTCGTGGCGAGTAAAGCGTCTGATCGAAAAGGCCAAGGTCATCTAAGCCACTGATTGAGCGAAGAGAGTTGCAAGAAAGCATAAATCCTGCCATAATTTTGGATTCCCCGCCGCAGGCAGGCAGTATGCGCTGTGCCCGCGGCTTACCCGGACGGGTTCCAAGACTGGCCGCCGCAGGTGAAACAGGACGCGGGTGGTGCGGAAGCGCGAGGCTTCACGCATCGCCGGGCGGATTAAGTTGGAGATTGGCAATGATCCAGATGCAAACGATGCTGGAGGTCGCCGATAACACCGGTGCCCGGCAAGTGATGTGCATCAAGGTCCTCGGCGGCAGCAAGCGCAGATACGCGCACATCGGCGATGTGATCAAGGTCAGCATCAAGGATGCGGCCCCGCGGGGGCGCGTGAAAAAAGGCGAGATTTATCACGCTGTAGTCGTGCGCACGCGGCAGGGCGTTCGCCGCGACGACGGCGCGAAGGTCAAGTTCGACACCAACGCAGCGGTGCTGCTGACGCCCAAGATGGAGCCGATCGGGACGCGAATTTTCGGGCCTGTGACCCGCGAGTTGCGCACGGAGCGGTTCATGAAGATCGTGTCGCTTGCGCCGGAGGTGCTTTAACCATGCGCAAGATCAAGAAGGGCGACAACGTCATCGTCATCGCGGGCCGAGACAAGGGAAAGCGCGGCGACGTCACGCGGACGGTCGGCGCGGACTACGTGCTCGTCGCCGGAGTCAATCAGGTCAAGAAGCATGCGCGGCCGAACCCGATGAAGAACCAGCCTGGCGGCATCGTTACCAAGGAAGTGCCGATCCATGTCTCGAACGTCGCGATCTGGAACCCGGTGACGCGAAAACCGGACCGCATCGGCTTCCGCACGCTGGAGGACGGCCGCAAGGTCCGCTTCTTCAAGTCGAACGGCGAAATGATCGGAGTCTGACATGGCGCGCCTGAAGGAGATCTACAAGAAGGAAGTCGTACCGGCGCTGGTCAAGCAGTTCGGCTACAAGTCGACGATGCAGGTGCCTCGCCTGACGAAGATCGTGCTCAACATGGGCGTGGGTGAAGCGGTCGCCGACAAGAAGATTCTGGAGAACGCGGTCGGCGACATGACCAAGCTGTCCGGCCAGAAGCCGGTGATTACCAAGGCCAAGAAGTCGATCGCGGTGTGGAAGATCCGCACTGGCTATCCGATCGGCTGCATGGTGACGCTCCGGCAGGACCGGATGTACGAGTTTCTCGATCGGCTGGTGTCCATCGCGCTGCCCCGCGTGCGCGACTTCCGCGGGGTGTCGGCACGATCCTTCGACGGCCGCGGGAACTTCAACCTGGGCGTCAAGGAGCAGATCATCTTTCCGGAAATCGAGTACGACAAGATCGACGCGCTGCGAGGCATGAATATCACGATCGCGACGACGGCGAAGACCGACGCCGAGGCGAAGGCGCTGCTTGCCGCATTCAAATTCCCGTTCAAGAACTGAGGAAAACCATGGCGAAAACGGCTGTCATCAACCGCGACCAGAAACGCCGCCTGACGGTGAAGAGATACGCGAAGAAGCGCGCCGAGCTGATGGCGATCATTGGCAACGCCAAGTTCTCCGACGAGCAGCGGCTCACGGCGCGGCGCAGGCTCGAGCAACTGCCCCGCGATTCGAGCGCGACGCGGCTGCGCAACCGGTGCAGGCTCACCGGCCGACCGCGCGGCGTGTACAGCAAGTTCGGGCTCGGGCGCAACAAGCTGCGCGAGATCGCGATGCGTGGCGAGATCCCGGGCGTCGTCAAGGCGAGCTGGTAGGCAGGTAGCCAAGGTGGAATGCCAGATGAGGCAAAGTGAGGCAGGTGAGGTGACACATGAGCATGACTGATCCGATCGCCGACATGCTGACGCGCATCCGCAACGCGCAGCTTGCGGAGAAGGCCACCGTGCAGATGCCGACGTCCAAGGTCAAGGTGGCCATCGCCAAGGTGCTGAAGGACGAGGGTTATATCGAGGGGTTCGCCGTGGTCGGCGAGGAAACCCGGCCGCAACTGGAGATCGCCCTGAAGTATTACGCGGGGCGCCCGGTCATCGAGAAGATCGAGCGCGTATCCAAACCGGGACTGCGCATTTACAAGGGGAAGGACGATATTCCGCGCGTGATGAACGGGTTGGGCATCGCCATCGTTTCGACCTCGCGCGGCCTCATGACCGACCGCAAGGCGCGCGCGACCGGCGTCGGCGGCGAAGTGATCTGCATCGTCGCCTGACGGAGAAGACAACCATGGTGACCCTGGCGGCCGGCGAGATCTCCGTCAAGGGTCCGCTCGGTTCGCTGTCGCAGCGGTTCAGCGAAAGCATCGCGATCGAAAAGAACGGCGACACGCTGACGTTCAAGGCCGCGAGCCCGCTAGCCAATGCGATGCACGGCACCGTGCGCGCACTCGTAGCCAACATGGTCAAGGGCGTCACCGCCGGCTACGAGAAGAGGCTCGCGCTGGTCGGTGTCGGCTACCGCGCGCAGGCCGCGGGCGACAAGCTCAATCTCTCGCTGGGTTTCTCGCATCCCGTCGTGCATAAGATGCCGAAGGGCGTCAAGGTCGAGACGCCGCTGCAGACCGAAATCGTCATCAAGGGTGTCGACAAGCAGCAGGTCGGCCAGGTTGCGGCGGAGATCCGCGCGTACCGCTCGCCCGAGCCCTACAAGGGCAAGGGCGTTCGCTACGCCAATGAGCAGGTAACGCTCAAGGAAACAAAGAAGAAGTAATCGCCGCCAAGCAACGATAGAACCCGGAGACTCGAATCATGAACAAGAAGGACGCTCGTGCCCGCCGCAGCCGCAAGACCCGGCTGCGCATCGCCGAGCAGCGCGCGCATCGCCTTGTCGTGGGCCGCTCGAGCAACCATATTTACGCGCAGATCATCGCGCCGTCGGGAGATAGGGTGCTCGTCAGCGCGTCGACGCTTGAGGCCGACGTGCGCAAGGAGCTGAAGAACGGTGGCAACCGCGCCGCGGCGACCGTAGTCGGCAAGCGCATCGCGGCGAAGGCCAAGACAGCCGGCATCGAGACGGTCGCGTTCGACCGCTCGGGATTCAAATATCACGGCCGCGTGAAGGCGCTGGCCGACGCTGCCCGCGAAGGCGGTCTGAAGTTCTAGCGCCACATAACGGACGAGATCGAACATGGCAAAGCCAATGGGCAGGCAGCAGCAGAACCGGCAGCAGCAGGACGATCGGGGCGACGGGCTGCGCGAGAAGATGATCAGCATCAACCGCGTCACGAAGGTGGTGAAGGGCGGGCGCATCCTGGCTTTCGCCGCGTTGACGGTCGTCGGCGACGGCGACGGCCGGGTCGGCATGGGCAAGGGGAAGGCCAAGGAGGTCCCGGTCGCGGTTCAGAAGGCGATGGAAGAGGCGCGCCGCAGGATGATCAAGGTGCGCTTGAAAAGCGGTTCGCTCCATCACGCGGTGCAGGGTCGCCACGGAGCGACCAGGGTTTTCATGCAGCCTGCCTCCGAAGGTACCGGCATCATCGCCGGGGGCCCGATGCGCGCGGTGTTCGAGGTTGTGGGTGTGACCAACATCCTGGCCAAGTGCCACGGACCGACCAATCCGTACAACGTCGTACGGGCGACACTCAACGCCTTGGAGAATGGCAATGCCCCGGCGGATATCGCAAGCAAGCGCGGATTGACGGTCGAACAGCTCACGGAGGCTTGAAATCGTGGCTGCGGAGAAGCAAGTGGGAAAAGTAAGGATTACGCTCATCAAGGGCTTGCGAGGCAAGAAAGATGATCATCGCGCGACCGTGCGCGGCCTCGGCCTCAAATGGCGCAGCCACACGGTCGAACTCGACGACACGCCGGAGGTGCGCGGCATGATCGGCAAGGTGGCCTACATGCTGAGCGTCACCGAGGGCCGCCAGGGCTGATGAACAGGCACGATGCTTAGGACAAATGCAATGCAAATGAACACGATCAAGCCGGCCGCTGGCAGCAAGCGCGCGCGCCGCCGCGTGGGGCGCGGCAGCAGCAGCGGCTCGGGCAAGACGGCCGGGCGCGGCAGCAAGGGTCAGAAGTCGCGTGCGGGCGGCTTCCACAAGGTCGGCTTCGAGGGCGGCCAAATGCCGCTGCAGCGCCGCCTGCCCAAGCGCGGCTTCGTGTCGCCGTTGCGCGAGTTGACGGCGGAAGTGCGGTTGTCCGATTTGAGCAAGCTGCCGATCGCGGAGATCGACATCCTCGCGCTGAAAGCCGCGGGACTCGTGCCGGCGGCGGCGAAAACGGCGAAGGTGATCAAGACCGGCACGCTGGAAAAGGCGGTGAAGCTCTCCGGCCTTGCCGTGAGCAAGGGCGCCCGATCGGTCATCGAGACGACGGGCGGCACCATTGCCGGTGAGCCCATCAGGCCGGAGAAGACCCCGCAGGAGAAGGCCTGGCAGAAAAACTTGGCCGCCGCGGCGGCCAAACCCGAGACAAGCGCCAAAACCGAGAAGACCGTGAAACCCGAGAAGACCGTGAAAACCGAGAAGACCGCGAAAGGCGAGCGGCGCCCCAAAGGTGACCAGGCCCCGGCGCAAGAACCGACCAAGGACTGAAGTTGGCTACGATCAATCCGGCGCAAAAGAGCGGCACCAAGTACGGCGACCTGAAGAAGCGTCTGCTGTTCCTGCTCGGCGCGCTCATCGTCTATCGGATCGGGACCCATATCCCGGTGCCGGGAATCAACGCGTCCGTGCTCGACGAATTGTTCCGCGGCCAGCAGGGCGGCATCCTCGGGCTGTTCAACGTGTTCTCGGGCGGTGCGCTGTCGCGTTTCTCGATCCTCGCACTGGGCATCATGCCCTACATATCGGCGTCGATCATCATGCAGCTCTGCACGGTGGTCGTTCCCACGCTCGAGGCGCTGAAAAAGGAAGGCGAGTCGGGACGGCGCAAGATCACGCAATACACGCGCTATGCGACGCTCGGGCTGTCGTTCTTCCAGGGCCTTGGCATCTCCATCGCGCTCGAGCAGCAGCCGGGGCTTGTGATGGACCCAGGGCTGGCGTTTCGCCTGATTTCCGCAGTCACGCTCGTCACTGGAACGATGTTCCTGATGTGGCTCGGCGAGCAGATCACCGAGCGGGGCTTGGGCAACGGCATCTCGCTCATCATTTTCAGCGGCATCGCGGCCGGCCTGCCGCGCGCGATCGGCCAGACGCTCGAGCAGGTCAATACCGGCGCCTATTCCGTGCTGCTGGTCATCGGGATCGCCGCGCTGGTCGTTGTAGTGACCGCCTTCGTGGTGTTCGTCGAGCGGGCGTTGCGCAAGATCCAGGTGAACTACGCGAAGCGCCAGGTCGGCAACCGCGTGTACGCGGGGCAGCAATCGTTCCTGCCGCTCAAGCTCAATATGGCGGGCGTGATCCCGCCGATATTCGCGTCCTCGATCATCCTGTTCCCGGCGACGATCGCGCAGTGGTTCGGATCAAGCGAGAACACGATTTGGCTGCGCGACCTCGCGGGGACGCTCGCTCCCGGCCAGCCGGTGCACGAGCTACTTTACGCGGCGGCGATCATCTTCTTCTGTTTCTTCTACACGGCGCTGCAGTACAACCCCAAGGATACCGCGGAGAACCTGAAGAAGAGCGGCGCCTTCATCCCCGGATATCGCCCCGGAGATCAAACGGCGAAATACATCGAAAAGATCACGCTGCGCCTTACCTTGATCGGGTCGGCATATCTCGTGGTCGTGTGCTTCATCCCGAATTTCCTGATCGCGTGGAAGAACGTGCCGTTCTACTTCGGCGGCACGTCGCTCCTGATCATCGTGGTCGTGACCATGGATTTCATGACACAGGTGCAGGCGTATCTGATGTCGCAGCAGTACGAGAGTTTGCTCAAGAAAGCGAACTTCAAAGGCGGGCTCCCGACACGATGAGGAACATTGCCAGCACGATGCCCTCACCCCTGTCCCTTCTCCCGCAAGCGGACGAGGGGACCAAAATGAGCCGTTGCGCGGCTGGGTAAGGCATGGCGAAGGAAGAGACGATACAGATGCAAGGAGAAGTCCTGGAAACGTTGCCCAATGCGACGTTCCGGGTAAAGCTGGAGAACGGCCACGTCGTACTCGGTCATATCTCCGGGAAGATGCGGATGCACTACATCAAGATATTGCCGGGCGACAAGGTGACGGTGGACCTGACGCCGTACGATCTGTCCCGGGCGCGGATCATTTTCCGCGCGAAGTAGCGTCGGAGCGAGGCTGACATGAAAGTACTGGCATCGGTGAAAAAGATCTGCCGCAACTGCAAGATCATCCGGCGCAAAGGTGTTGTGCGGGTGATCTGCAAGGACCCGCGGCACAAGCAGCGGCAGGGTTAACGAGTTGAACCGGACTAAAGGCTAACGAAATGGCCCGTATTGCAGGCGTCAACATTCCGAATCACCAGCACGCCGAGATCGCGTTGACGGCGATCTACGGCATTGGCCGCGCGCGCGCGCGTTTGATCTGCGATGCCGGTGGCGTGAAGCACTCGGCCAAGATCAAGGACCTGTCCGACGCGCAGATGGACAAGCTGCGCGAGCTCGTGAGCCGGTACACGGTGGAGGGCGATCTGCGTCGCGAGGTGACCATGAGCATCAAGCGTCTCATGGATCTCGGCTGCTACCGCGGCGTGCGGCACCGCAAGGGCCTGCCGGTCCGCGGCCAGCGCACCCGCACCAACGCGCGCACGCGCAAGGGCCCGCGCAAGGCCAAGCAGATAACGCTCAACAGGCCGACTACGGCGAAGACCTGATAGGAACGAACGATGGCACAGCAACCCTCCAAGCCTACTACGGCGGCGCGCGTCCGCAAGAAGGTGAAGAAGAGCGTATCCGAAGGGATCGCGCACATTCACGCGTCGTTCAACAACACGATCATCACGATCACCGACCGCCAGGGCAACGCGCTGTCATGGGCGACATCGGGCGGCGCCGGATTCAAGGGCTCGCGCAAGTCGACGCCTTTCGCGGCGCAGGTTGCCGCTGAGGCGGCGGGAAGGGCGGCGCAGGAATGCGGCGTCAAGAACCTTGAGGTGCGCATCAAGGGTCCAGGCCCGGGGCGCGAGTCGGCGGTGCGCGCCCTGAACGCGCTCGGCCTCAAGATCAGCAGTATTTCGGATGTAACGCCCGTACCGCACAACGGCTGCCGCCCGCCGAAGCGGCGCCGGATTTAAACGTTGATTTCACCAGGATAACAAAGTGGCTCGATACATCGGACCCAAATGCAAGCTGGCGCGAAGAGAAGGCACCGACCTTTTCCTGAAAAGCGCGCGCCGATCGCTCGACTCCAAGTGCAAGCTCGACTCCAAGCCCGGCCAGCACGGCGTGAAGTCCGGGATGCGGATGTCCGACTACGGCAAGCAGCTGCGCGAGAAGCAGAAGCTTCGCCGGACATACGGCGTGCTCGAGCGGCAGTTTCAACGCTATTTCACGAAGGCGGCGCAGGGCAAGGGCTCGACAGGCGAGAATCTGCTGCGGCTGCTCGAATCGCGGCTGGACAACGTTGTCTATCGCATGGGCTTCGGCTCGACCCGTGCCGAGGCGCGCCAGCTGGTGACGCATCGCGCGGTAACGAGCAACGGCAAGGTCGTCAACATCCCGTCGGCGCTCGTCAAGGCTGGAGACGTCATCGCAGTAAAGGAAGGCGCCAAGACGCAGCTGCGCATCGTCGATGCACTGCAGCTTGCCGAGAGGATCGGCTTTCCGTCGTGGGTCGAAGTCGACGTGAAAAAGATGGCCGGCACGTTCAAAGGCGCCCCGGACCGCTCCGAATTCGGCCAGGACATCAACGAGAGCCTCGTCGTCGAGTTGTATTCGAAATAACTTCGATTGGGCCGCGTTTGGCCAGGGTTTCGCACTAAGGACTCCGCATGCAGAGCAATGCTTTCTTGAAACCGCGCATCATCGACGTGCAGAGCACGTCGCCGTTTCACGCCAAGGTCGTGATGGAGCCGTTCGAGCGCGGCTACGGCCACACGTTGGGCAATGCGCTGCGACGCGTGCTGCTCTCGTCGATGCCCGGGTACGCGCCCACCGAAGTCAAGATCACCGGCGTCTTGCACGAATACTCTGCGCTCGACGGCGTCCAGGAGGACGTCGTCGACGTGCTGCTCAATCTCAAGGGCGTCGTCCTCAAGCTCCACAATCGCGATCACGTTACGCTGAAGCTTGCCAAGACCGGCGAGGGGCCGGTCACGGCGGCCGACATCGAGCCCAACCACGACGTCGAAATCATCAATCCCGATCACGTCATCGCGCACCTGACCGCGGGCGGCAAGATCGAGATGGAGATCAAGGTCGAGAAGGGTCGCGGCTACCAGCCTGCTACCGTGCGCATCAAGCCCGAGGGCGGCCGGAGCATCGGCAACATTCTGCTCGATGCGTCTTTCTCGCCGGTGCGGCGGGTGAGCTACTCGGTTGAAAGCGCCCGCGTCGAGCAGCGCACGGATCTGGACAAGCTGGTGATGGACATCGAAACCAACGGCGTCATCGAGCCCGAACAGGCGATCCGTTATGCGGCGTCCATCCTCGTCGAGCAGCTCGGCGTGTTCGCCGACCTCAAGGGCACCGAGGCGCCGATCGAGCAGCGTTCGATGCCGCAGGTCGATCCGATTCTGCTGCGGCCGGTCGACGACCTCGAGCTTACGGTGCGTTCCGCCAACTGCCTCAAGGCGGAGAACATCTACTACATCGGCGACCTGATCCAGCGCACCGAGACCGAGCTCCTGAAGACTCCGAACCTCGGCCGCAAGTCGCTGAACGAAATCAAGGAAGTACTGGCTTCGCGCGGGTTATCGCTGGGAATGAAGCTCGAGAACTGGCCGCCGCCGAATCTCGACCGGCCCTAAGGGAAAAGAATCATGCGTCACCGTCACGGCCAGCGTAAGCTGAACCGCACCACCAGCCACCGGCTGGCGATGCTGCGGAACATGACCAACTCGCTTCTGACGCACGAAGCGATTCGAACCACGCTGCCCAAGGCGAAGGAGCTGCGCCGCGTCGCCGAGCCGCTGATCACGCTGGCCAAGAACCCGACGCTCGCCAACCGCCGCGTGGCGTTCGATCGCCTGCGCGACAAGGATGCCGTCTACAAGCTCTTCAATGAGCTCGGTCCGCGTTACGCCAAGCGTCCCGGCGGCTATCTGCGCATTCTCAAGTTCGGATTTCGTGTCGGTGACAACGCGCCGATGGCATTGGTCGAGCTGATGGATCGGCCGGAACCTGCCGCAGAAGCGAGCGAAGAGACCAAGCCGGTCAAGGCGGCGAAGGCCGGCAAGGAGACTCCGGCGCCCAAGGCGACTGGCAAGTCGAAGAAGACGAGAGAAGTCAAAGCCGCCGCGTAGAGAACCGTCGCGATCGACAAAAAAGGCCGGGCTTGCCCGGCCTTGTCACGTGGATCCCCGGAGCGGCGATCGTGCGGCGTACGATTCATTCGACCTGAATATTGGCGTCCTTGACGATCTTGCCCCATTTCGCGGTCTCGACCTTGAGCATTGCTGCGAATTCCGCGGGCGTATTGCCGATCGGTTCGGCGCCGAGGCCGGCCAATTTTTCCTGGATATCGGGTTGAGTGAGTGCACTTGCAATTTCGGAGCGAAGCCTGGCGATGATGTCGTTCGGCGTGCCGGAGGGAACGACGATGCTGTACCAGGACGTCACGTCGAATCCCGGCAAGCCGGATTCCGCGAGCGTAGGCAGATCGGGCGCGGCGGCAATGCGTTTCGGGCTCGCGACGCCGAGCGCGACGAGCCTGCCGGCCTTGACTTGCGGCAAGGCCGACGGCGCGCCGGCGAACATTATTTGCACCTGTCCGCCGACGACGGCGGTGACCGCGGGCGCGATTCCGTTGAATGGAATATGCACGATGTCGACGCCGGTCATGCTCTTGAAAAGCTCGCCCGCGAGATGCGCACCGCTGCCGTTCCCGGGCGAAGAGTAGTTGAGCGTTCCCGGATGCGCCTTGGCATGGCGAACCAGCTCGGCGACGCTCTTCGCCGGCACGGAAGGGTGGACGACCAGCACGTTCGGTACCGCGGCGATCACGGTAACCGGCGCAAAGTCACGGCCGACATCGTACGGAACATTGCGGTAGAGAAACGGATTGACGGTGAGATTTCCGGCAGGCGCGAGCACCAGCGTGTAGCCATCGGGCGCGGACCTGGCCCCGAGCTCCATGCCGATGTTCCCTCCCGCGCCGGGGCGATTGTCGACGACGACGGCTTTGCCCAGACTGGCGGAGAGTTTGTCGCCGACCAGCCGGGCGAGGGCATCGGCAGGGCCCCCCGGCGGGAAAGGCACGATCAGCCGAAGCGCTTTCGCCGGATACACGTCGGCCGCGGTTGCATCGACGATCGCGGTCCACTGCAGCAGGCAAAACCCGAGGAGAGCGATGATACGCATGGCCGAAATCCCGAAGATCACTTGATAGGTAACGGGCGCATTTCGCCAGCAGTGCCGTCGCGTGCGGTCAGCCGCGTACGCATCGCGGCAAGTGTAATCGTCCCGCGCGGCGCGCCGTTCTCGTCGACGAGCGTCACGCAGTCGGCACCGGCGGCCAGCATCGCTGCCAGCGCATCGTGCGCGCTCGCATTTGCTGCGAGTCTCGGGTTCGCGTCGACGATGCGGACGTCGGTGGTTGCTACGTCCGCGGCCGGAATCAGCGCCAGGCGCTTGAGCGCGCGGTCGCTGCCGACGAACTCGTCGACAAATGCGTCCACCGGTCGCGCAAGAATCGCCTCGGGCGTATCGTACTGCACGAGCTGGCCATCCCTCATGATCGCGATGCGATCGCCCATTTTTATCGCTTCATCGATGTCATGAGTCACGAATACGATCGTCTTCTTGAGCCCGCGCAGGATGCGCAGGAATTCTGCCTGCAGGCGCGCCCGCGTGATCGGGTCGAGCGCGCCAAACGGTTCATCCATCAGCATCACCGGCGGATCGGCGGCGAGCGCACGCGCGACGCCGACGCGCTGCTTCTGCCCGCCGGAGAGCTCGCGCGGAAAGCGCTGCCGATATTGCCCGGGCTCCATGCCGACCAGGGAGAGAAGCTCGTCGACGCGGGCGCCGGTACGCGTTGGTTCCCATCCCAGAAGCCGCGGCACCGTGGCGATGTTATCCGCGATCGACCAGTGCGGGAAAAGGCCGACCTGCTGGATCACGTAACCGATGCTTCGCCGCAACTCGACGGGGTCGACATGCAGGACATTGCGGCCCTCGACGCTGATCGTCCCTGCATCGGGCTCGATCATGCGATTGATCATGCGCATCGTCGTCGTCTTGCCGCAGCCGGAGGGACCGATCAGCACGCATACCTCGCCCCCCGGGATGGTCAGCGTCAGCCGGTCCACGGCGGGACGCGGTGCGCCCGGAAACGACTTCGTCAGCGCCTCGAGATCGATCATCGCGCGCGCAAGCCCGCCGGCGTCAGCGCGCGCTGAATCGACGCGAAAAGCGCGTCGGTGCCCAGCGACAAAAGCGTCGCCGGAATCGCGCCGACGAGCAGCTGCGGCAGCGCCATCATCGCGATGCCGGCGGTGATGAAGTCGCCCAGGCCCCCACCGCCGATATACGCCGCGAGCACCGCGCCCGACACGACCTGCACGGCGGCGGTGCGAATGCCGGCGAACATCACCGGCAGCCCGATCGGCAGCTTGACCTTGCGCACGATCTCGAGCGCAGTCATGCCCATGCCGCGCGCCGCATCGACGATATCGGGGTCGACCTGGCGAATCGCGGCGTAGGTGTTGATCAGGATCGGCGGCAGCGCGAGCAGCGTCAGCGCGAACAGCGACGGTGCGAATCCGGTTCCCATGATCGGCATAACCAGCGCCAGCACTGCCAGCGACGGCAAAGTACGGCCGATGTTGGCGGCGTTGATCGCGACGAGTGCCGCGCCGTGGCTATCGGCGAGGCGCACTCCCAGCGGTACCGCGATCGTCGCGGCGATCACCAGCGCCGATGCGGAAAGCGCGACGTGCCGCCACAAGGCCGCCAGAAACTGGGCCTGATGGCCGGCGAGATAGTCCCAGGCTTCGATGAACATGTCTTCAAACCGCGCGAGCCTTGAGTCGGGTCTCCAGTCGCGCGAGCGAGAGGTCGGCGGCGACGGCGAGCGCGCAGGCGGTGATCGCGCCGGTCCAGATCTTCGGCGCGAAGTCGTTGCTCATGCCGCTGAAGATCAGCGTCCCCAAGCCACCGGCGTTGACGTACGCGCCGACGACCGTGACGCTGATCACCGTCACCGCGGCGATACGCAAGCCCGCGACGATCACCGGCAGCGCAAGCGGCAGCTCGACGCGGAAGAGCACTTCCGCAGCACGCATGCCCATGCCGCGCGCGGCATCGGTGACCTCTTCGGGGACCTCGCGAATGCCGGTCGCGACATTGCGGATCAGGATCATCAGCGAGAACGCGACCATGCAGATGATGGCGTTGGTTTTGCCCAGCCCGACGACGGGGATCAGCAGCGCGAGAAACGCGAGCGTCGGGATCGTATACAGGAATCCGCTGACCGCGAGCGCGACGCGATAGACGCGATCGTTCTTCGCGGCCCAGATGCCGATCGCGAGCGACACGACGGACGCGATCACCAGGGCGGTCAGCGCGATCGCCACGTGCTCGCCCAGCGCGATCAACACGTCCTCCCAGTGATTGATCAGCCATTTCATCGCGCGCCGATTCCTCGGTTGCCGATCGCGCCGGCGGCGACGAGACGCTCGATCGCTTCGATGTCCGGCCCGATTGGCCGATCTTCGTCGAGCGCGGCCACGGCCTTGCGGACCGCGTCGTACGCTGCCTTCGCGCCCCGCCCCAGCGCTGCCGGATCCAGGCCGCGCAGGTCGACCGCCTGCGCCGCGACGAGCAGTTCGATTGCGGCCAGATAACACAGGTTGTCGGCGATAACGACGCTCTTCGCGATCGCATGCGGGGTCATCGGCGCATGATCTTCGACGGCTTCGGACACCGGAAGGAAATCGAGGCTTGCCGGATTCGCCGCATGGCGGACCTCGTTGTACAACGCCGTCAGCGTCTTCTGCACTGTCGCGAAACCCGAATGCATCGGTCCGTGACGCGTGAGCTGCAACGGCAGATCGGAAAACGCGGGCGAGAACAGCTTCAGGCAGCGCTCGACGGAGATCGCCGCGGCCTGGGCGAGCCCGATGCCGAGCGCATCGAAAGCGAGCGAGAGCCCGGGCACATGAAAATTCCCGTTCGACAGCATTTCACCGGACTCGGGCAACACCAACGGGCTGTCGGCGGCGCTGTTCAATTCGAGTTCGATCTGCTCATGCACTGACCTCGCGGCCGCAAACGCTGCACCGTGGACCTGCGTGACGCAGCGGAACGATACAGGGTCCTGCACACGGCGTGCGGCGCCGCGTGACCATAGCCTGCTGCCCTCCAGGAGCGCGACAAGGCGCGCCGCGACCTCGCGCTGTCCGGGCGCGGGCCGCGCAGCTTGCACGCGCGGATCGAGCGGGCTCAAGTTGGCGCGAAAACCCTCGAATGACAGCGTCGCCGCGACGTTCAGCGCATCGAGCGCAGCCGTTGCATCGTGCAGCGCCAGGGCGGCGCAACCGACGCTCGCCGCGTTGGAGCTGATGAGGGCCACGCCGTCTTTCGCGGCCAGCATGACTGGCGCCAAGCTCGCGCGGGCAAGCGCTGCGGCAGCGGGCAGGATTTCGCCGTGATACTCGGCTTCACCCTCCGCCAACAATGGCAGCGCCATGTGCGACAGCGCCGCCAGATCGGCGACTCCGATCGAACCCTTGCTGGGCAC
>VBCS01000117.1:1248-7623 GCA_005888955.1 Betaproteobacteria bacterium | reverse complement strand
GTCGTTCTTCACGAAAAGAACATCGAGGCGCTGAACAAGGAGCTCGCCGCGACGCGATAGCCCGGTACGTCATCTCCTGCGGGCGCGGAACTTGCTAAGCAGCTTGGTAAGATTGCCGCTGGAATCCAGCGACACCGCATGCCCGTCCATCCGTTCTCCTTGGCCGCCGACGACCCGCCGGGACCCTACACCGGGCTGGAACTGCTCGCGACCGCGGTGCTACTGCTCGACGAGAAGCTCGAGGTCTGTTACGCCAATCCTGCCGCCGAGAATTTGTTCGAGCTCTCACGGCGACAATTGCGCGGCAACTCCGCGCGTGCGTTGTTCGGCGATGCGCCGGCACTGTTCCAGGCGATCGACAAGGCACTTGCCAACGGCGCCACGTACACCGAGCAGGAGCTCGAGCTGGGCGTCAATGGCAAGCCGCGGTTGCATCTGTCCTGTACCGTCTCGGTAATCGACGCGGCCGACGTAACGCTGTTGCTCGAATTTCGCCACATCGACCAGCAGCTCAAGATCGCGCGCGAGGAACGACTGCTCGAACAGCAACAGGCGAACCGCGAGCTCATTCGGAGTCTCGCCCACGAGATCAAGAATCCGCTCGGCGGCATCCGCGGCGCCGCGCAGCTTCTCGAGCGCGAGCTGGATCGCCCGCCGCTGATCGAATACACGCAAGTGATCATCGGCGAGGCGGACCGGCTGCAAACGCTGGTCAATCGGCTCTTGACGCCGCATCGCCTGCCGTCGTACCGGCGCACCAATATCCACGAGCTTCTGGCGCGGGTTGCCAGCGTCGTGCAGGCGGAGTTTCCCGACATCGTCGTCCATTCCGACTTCGACATCAGTCTGCCGGAATTCGAGGCGGACCCGGAGCAATTGATGCAAGCGCTGCTTAACGTCGTCAGAAATGCCGCGCAGGCGTTGCAAGGCGTTGCGGGAACGCGCGAAATACGATTGAAGACGCGCGTTGCGCGCAGCGTCACGCTGGTGAAGCGGCGCTTCCGGCTCGCGCTCGCGGTTTCCGTCGAGGATAACGGGCCCGGCATACCGGAAGAGCTGCGCGACCGGATCTTTTATCCACTGGTATCCGGCCGCGAAGGCGGCAGCGGCCTGGGCCTTACCATCGCGCAGACGTTCGTGGCGCAGCACAACGGTACGATCGAATGCGAAAGCGTTCCCGGATGCACCGTATTCACGATCCTCCTGCCGCTGGAATTCAACCGTCCCGGCGCGTAGAGTGGGGGCAGAGCATGCGCGCCTATGACGACCATCAACCCTCCCGAGGTCAGCTCGTGAAGCCTGTCTGGATCGTCGACGACGACCGGTCGATCCGGTGGGTTCTCGAAAAGGCGCTGGCGCGCGAAGGCATCGCGTACAAGACATTTGCCTCGGCGTACGAGGTGCTGCAGGCACTGCAGCAGAGCCAGCCGCAGGTCCTAGTTTCCGACATCCGCATGCCCGGCGAGTCCGGCCTGACGTTGCTCAACAACATACGGGAGCGCTTCCCACAGGTCCCGGTGATCATCATGACCGCGTACTCGGACCTCGACAGCGCTGTCGCGGCGTTTCAGGGCGGGGCCTTCGAGTATCTGCCCAAGCCTTTCGACGTCGATCACGCGATCGCGTTGATCCGGCGCGCCAGCGCCGAGACTCCGGCGGCGGCCGCCGCTGCATCCGCTATCGGTGAAACGCCCGAGATGCTCGGCCAGGCTCCGGCGATGCAGGAAGTCTTTCGGGCCATCGGCCGGCTTTCGCAGTCGAACGTGACGGTATTGATCACCGGCGAGTCGGGTACGGGTAAGGAGCTGGTCGCGCGCGCCCTGCACCGGCACAGTCCTCGCGTCGGAGGACCGTTCGTCGCCATCAACACCGCCGCGATCCCGAAAGACCTCCTCGAGTCCGAGCTGTTCGGACACGAGCGCGGTGCGTTCACCGGCGCGCAGAATGCGCGCCGCGGCCGCTTCGAGCAGGCCGAGGGCGGCACGCTGTTCTTGGACGAGATCGGCGACATGCCGCCGGACCTTCAGGTACGGCTGCTGCGCGTGCTGTCGGATGGCGAGTACTACCGCGTCGGCGGCCACGCGCCGCTCAAATCGAATGTGCGCATTATCGCCGCAACGCACCAGAATCTCGACGAACGGGTGCGGCAGGGGCTGTTTCGCGAGGACCTGCTGCATCGTCTGAACGTCGTCCGCCTGCGGCTGCCGCCGCTGCGCGAACGCGGTGACGACATCGCTCCGCTGGCCCGCCATTTCCTGCAGAAAAGCGCGCGTGATCTCGCTGTCGAGCCGAAGGTCCTGTCCGAAGCGGCGCTGCGCGTGCTGTCGACGTTCGCGTTTCCCGGCAACGTCCGCCAGCTCGAGAACATCTGCCACTGGCTGACGGTGATGGCGCCGGGTATGCGCATCGACGTGGCCGATCTGCCGCCCGAGCTCCGCGCGGACGCCGGCGCGGGCGCCGAGAACGACGGCGACTGGCAGCAGGCGCTCGATCGCGAACTCGCGCAGGCGCTTGCGCGCGGCGAGCGCGCCGTCGGCGAGCGCCTCGAAAAGGAGTTCGAAAAGACGCTGATCCTGCGCGCGCTGCAGCACACCGGGGGCCACCGGATGGAAGCCGCGCAGTGGCTGGGCTGGGGCCGCAACACGCTGACGCGCAAGATTCAGGAGCTCAAGCTCGATCCCGACAAGCGCTGAGGCGGCTCAAGGCCGGCTAGTTCGACGACGACCGGCGCGTGATCCGAGGGCTTCGCGCCCTTGCGTGCCTGCCGATCGATGCGGCAGGACGTACACGATGCGGCGAGGGCGTGAGACAGCAGGATGTGGTCGATGCGCAGTCCGTGGTTTTTCGGGAACGCGAGCTGCCGGTAATCCCACCAGCTGAACGTTTTCTCCGGCTGATCGAACAGCCGGAACGCGTCCCTGAGCCCAAGCGCGAGCCAATCGCGAAACGGGGCACGTTCCGCGTCGGAGCACAGCACTTGACCTCGCCACAGGTCGGGATCGTGCACGTCGCGATCTTCCGGCGCGATATTCATATCGCCGACGATCGCAACTCGCGGATATCGCGCGAGCTCGCTGCGAACGTAAGCGGTTGCCGCCTCAAGCCAGCGCAGCTTGTACTGATACTTGTCGGATCCGACCGACTGGCCGTTGGGCACGTAAAAGCATACGAAGCGGATGTCACCGATGGTCGCGGCGAGAACGCGCTTGTGGTCGTCGGGAAACTCCGGCATGTCGGGACACACTTCGGCTGCGCGCACTCGCGACAGGATGGCGACGCCGTTGTATGTGCGCTGTCCGTAGAAGATCGCCTCGTATCCCGCGGCGGCAATCTCCATGGCCGGAAAGCGGGCATCCTCGAGCTTGGTCTCCTGCAGACCGACGACGTCGGGCTGGTTGGCGGCGAGCCAGTCGAGCAACCGCGGGAGCCGGATGTTGAGCGAGTTGACGTTCCAGGAGGCGAGCTTCACGTTCTGGTCATCGATTCGTTCAGTGCGTGCTTCCCATCATGCGGTCGGGAAGCCAGGTGGCGATGTCCGGGAACACGCAAAGGATGACAATGGCGAGCATCATACAGATCACATAGGGGATCGTGCCCCACATGATGCGTGTCACCGGCACATCGGGAGCGATCGAGCTGACGATGTAGATGTTGAGGCCAACGGGAGGATGGATGAGCCCGATCTCCATGTTGATGGTGAGGATGACGCCGAACCATACCGGGTCGAAGCCGGCCGCCTTGATGATGGGATAGAGGATCGGCGCGGTCATCAGGATGATCGCCGCCGGTGGAATGAAAAAGCCGCAGACGAGCAGGAATAAGTTGATCATCCCCATCAGCACCCAGCGGTTGAAGTGCGCGTCCGCGATTGCCTGGGCCAGTGTCTGCGTGAGGTAAAGCGACGTGAGCATGTAGCCGAACAATACGGCGGCGGCGATGATCATCAGAATCATGACCGACTCGCGCGTCGTATCGCGCAGGATCACCCACCACTGCAGCGGCCGCCACATCCGATAGATCATGACCGCGAGCACGAGGCACAGCGCGGCTCCCACGCCCGCGGCCTCCGATGGCGTCGCCACGCCGCCGTAGAGCACGTACATCACGCCGATGATGATGGCCAGGAACGGCGCCACCTTTGGAATCGACTGGAATTTCTCCTTCCAGCTGTAGCGAAAATGCGCAGCATGGGCGCGGAATCCCCGCTTCCAGATGATGAACAGCGTCCATAGCATGAACAGCGCGGTGAGCATCACGCCCGGCAAGACTCCGGCGAGAAACAGGCGCCCGATCGAGGTCTCCGTGGCGATCCCATAGAGAATAAAAGTGATCGACGGCGGAATCAGGATCCCGAGCGTGCCGCCGGCGCAAATCGACCCGGTCGCGATGTCGTCGGGATAGCCGCGCCGCCGCATCTCGGGGATGCCCATCTTGCCGATGGCGGCGCAGCATGCGGGCGAGGAGCCGGTGAGCGCGGCGAAGAGTGCGCAGGCACCGAGATTGGAGATCACGAGACCCCCCGGCACTCTATAGAGCCAGCGGTCGAGCGCTTCGTACAAGTCCTTGCCCGCGGGAGAGGACCCGATCGCTGCTCCCATCATCACGAACATGGGAATCGACACGAGCGTGAAGTCGTGCAAGCCGCCATAGATGGTCTCGGCCACGACGTGTAGCGCGTCGAATCCCTGGAAGAGCAGGATGAAGCCGATCGAGATCGCGCCCAGGCCGAAGGCGACCGGCGCGCCCGAGAGCAGCACGACCAGGGTGATGACCAGGACGATGGCGCCCTGCGTGGTAGGACTCACTTAGCGCGCTCCGTCCTGATGCCGAAAGGCGCCTCGCGGCCGGTAGCAAGGCTCAGCAGGTCGGCAATGCATTGCAGAGTCAGGATGCCAAGGCCGATCGGCATCGAGGCATAGGGAATCCACAGCCGCGCCCGCCACATGGTGTCGGAGACCCACTTGTGATCCCAGGCCTCCTGCCAGAACTGGAAAGTAAGAACCGCCATCGTCACGCAGAAGGCGAGCGACAGAACGGACGCGAACAGCGCAAACCAGAGGCGCTTGCGCGGACTCAAGTAGTGCGGAAGCACGTCGACATTGACGTGGCCGCGCAGCATCAGCACATACGGGCTGCCGATGAACGTGGCGGCGACCAGGCTGTAGGTGACGAAGTCGGTCTGCCAGATCGTATTCATGTTGAGCGCGTAGCGCACGAACACCATCTCGCACACGACGATGACGCTGCAACCGATCAGCGCGGCAGCGACGTAGCCGCAGAGCTTGGACAATAACCTGACGCCGCGAACGAAGGCTTCCATGCGCGAGAGCCGGTGTTCCTTCTGAAAGCGGCAGATCGGCGGAAGGGTAACGCCTCCCGCCGGCAGGGAAGGTCTTTCGTTACTTGACGCTCAGTGCGTCGTCGATGAGTTGCTTGCCGTCCGGCACTTCCTTGGCGAATTCGGCGTACGAGCTCTGCTTGGCCACGTTGACCCAGGCGTCGTACTCGGCGGGCGTAAGGGTAATGACGTCGACCTTGTGCTCCTTGAAAATCTTGACCATCTCGTCGTCGAGACCCTTGGCTTCCTTGGCGAAATAATCCTGCGCTTTCTTGCCGGCCTTGAGGAGCACGTCCTGCTGCTTCTTGTCGAGCTTATCGAAGCTCTTCTTCGACATGAGCACAGGTTCATACATGAACCACAGTGCATTTTCGCCGGGCGCAGTGATGCACTTGACCTGCTCGTAAATGCGGAACGAGACAAAGGAATCGAAACGATGGACGCGCCGGCCGCCTGCCACATGGCGGCGAAAGTCGGCCCCGCGGAGCGGATCTTGACCCCCTTGATATCGGCTGGCATGCGGACGCAGGCTTTCTTCGAGGCAACCGCGCCGGCCAGCCACGCGTCCGACAAGACGACGACGCCGGCCTTCTCGATCTTCGCTTTGATCTCTTTCATGAACTTCGAATCGCCGAGCCGGGCGGCACGCTCGTGGTTGCGCACGAGGCCCGGCATCAGCGTGGCGCCGAAGGCGCGTTCCTTGCCGCTCGCATAGTCGAGCGGAAACGACGAGATATCCAGTTGGCCGTTCACCAGCGCGTTCCACTGCTCGTTCGGCTTGAACAAGGAGGCGCCGGGATAAACCTGGATGTCGAGATCCACGCCTGCCGCTTTCGCATCGCGGGCGATGATCTGCACCATCTCGTCGCGCACGTCGCCCTTGCCACCGGGGAACTGGTGCGATGCGCGCAAGACCATCGGCGCGGCCACTGCGGCGCCGGCCAGCACGGCGGCGGTCAGTGCGGCCAACATGCCAGCGTGCTTGAACTCGCTCATCGCTTGTCTCCTCCAGGTGTGCCGAACGCGCGCGATCGTTG
>VBCS01000117.1:0-974 GCA_005888955.1 Betaproteobacteria bacterium | reverse complement strand
CGGGGTCTTGGGATATCCAGCATCGGTCAGCATGCTCTGCCAGCGGGCCTCGTTGTATCCAGTTGCGTACTGGTCACCGACCTGCAGCGCCGGAGCGTCCAGTCCGCCGGTGAGCCGCTTCAGCTTGTCAGCGCCGTCGCTCTGACCAACGTCGACGACCGTATGCGGGACGCCGCGCTTGTTGAGCAACGCGGAGGCCGTGTCGCAGACGGTGCCGCAGCCGAAGGTATACAGCGTCACAGGATAGCGTTCCTGCGCCAGCACTGACGAAAACGACAAATTGCTGGTTTCGATCGTGTTCTTGCCGATGCGCTTGGCTTGTGCGTCGCGGGCGTTGGGGGGTGGCGGCTTGTCCGAATACACGACCCGGCCCTCGGGGTCCACGTAGCGATAAACCTGCTGTGTTTGCGCCGCCGCCAACCCGCACGCAATCAGGATCAGCAACGCCAACACAC
Source organism: Betaproteobacteria bacterium (assembly GCA_005888955.1). Classification (GTDB taxonomy): domain Bacteria; phylum Pseudomonadota; class Gammaproteobacteria; order Burkholderiales; family Casimicrobiaceae; genus PALSA-1003. The sequence continues at coordinate 519 of VBCS01000117.1, read as the reverse complement.
CCGCAGAACGTTTTCGAGTGATTGCGATGGTCATGGCGCCTCCAGTTTCCAAGAGTCCGGAGTCAGGCAAAGACGTGACGAGCAGTCGGCGCGCGATAGTCTTTGCGAGTCTTATGACGGTGACATGGCATTATGCCTCAATAAGGCATCGATTTGCGCAATGCCGGTGTGTTCACGACCGCATTCAGATGCAGGCTGACCCCACGCCCGGTCGAGGCGATCCTGGGCGGCGGCAAGCGGCAGCACGAAATTCTCCCAAGCGGGCGTGGCGGCAGCCGCCGCGATACGCTCGATCGTGGCTCGCGCACCGGCGAGCAGCGTGTCGACGGCGGGCGCCACATGCTCCGGCGTGATTTCCCCGAATCGGGGAGTCCTGAGGCGTCGAGCAGCGGATTGGATACCAGCGGTTCGTTCGGGGCGATCATCGCAGGACTCTTTCGCGGCGCATGCGGTGCAGCTGTCGATCGAGCCGCGCGAGCTCGTCGGGCGTGCCGATGTTGGCCCAGACGCCGGTATACA
>VBCS01000502.1 GCA_005888955.1 Betaproteobacteria bacterium | reverse complement strand
TCGCGGACAAGCCTTATCACGGTTACGAGATCATCAAGGCGCTGGAGGAGCGCTCGGGAGGGTTCTACAGCCCGAGCCCAGGCATGATCTATCCGGCGCTCACCTACCTCGAGGAGATCGGCTACGCATCGGTGGAAGCCGAGGGCGCGAAGAAACGCTATCGCATTACCGACGAAGGACGCGCGCATCTCACCGAGAATCGCCGCGTCGCCGACGCGATCTTCGCCCAGCTGGCATGGATCGGCGCCAAGATGGAGCACGTGCGACGCGTCTTCGCGGGCGACGACGCGCGCTCCGACGAGGGCGACGACAGGCACCGCGGCTGGGGCGCCGAACTCAACGAAGCGCGCCGCGTGCTGCGCGCTGCGCTCGCCTCGATCATGGACGCATCGGCGGAAGAGCAGCGCCGGGTCGCGGATATCCTGGAGCGCGCGGCCAGGGAAATCCGCGGCAAGTAGGGCGCCGCGGGCTTGGCAGAGCTAGCTGCCGGCGGCGCTCGAGCGGCGCGTCATCCGCCCCCGGGCGAAGCATGCTCGTCGACCGCCGCCACTTCCTCGGTCGCGAAGCCGGCCGGCATGACGATCTCGAGCATCTCGACGTCGTCGCTGTGCGCAAGCTCGCGGTGGCGGATCGACGCCGGCTGATAGACGCAGGAACCGGCTTCGAGCCGGACCATACCCTGTCCCTCGTATTCGAACTCGATCCAGCCTTTGAGCACGTACACGAGCTGGAACGTCGTGCGGTGGAGATGGGGTGCCCCCGAGGACGTCGCGCCGGGCACCGTGCGGATGACATGCGCCACGGCGGCGCCTCCGGTGGCCGCCTCGATGCCGAGATCGCGATACTCGAAAAACGAACGCAAGCCTCGCTCGAACCGCGCGTCACGCGCATGGCTGACCGCAAAACCCTTCGTGGTCATCATCGTTCTCAATTAAACGCCGCATCGGAACGGCAGGCGCCGCCATCATAGCGCCTCCCCGCTACGGTGCTTGCCGCAGCCCAGGCTCGTCGCCTTTCAGGTGGGCATGCGTCGCGGCGCGAGTCTTGCTCCGTACACGACAAGTGGCCCCGGACAGTGTCGTTTGTAATTTTTGCGCGCATTTTTGGGGTGTAAGCGCCGCATCTGTCCGGCAACGGCCGATAAGTATCGGGCGTTGCGAATCGGTCTGACTCGACGATGGCTGCGCAACGAAGCAACAAGGGAGACGGGCATGACAATGAATCTGGTATGGGTCCTCAGCCTGCTGCTGGCGGCCTTGGCGATGGTGCCTGCCGCCGCACATCTTCTCGAGCTGCCCAACAAGATCAGGCTTACTGGCAAGGAATATCTGACGGCGCAACGCCTCTACCGAGGGTGGGCGCTCGCCGGCATCGTGGTCGCCGCGGCCTTGCTGTCTACGCTGGTGTTGTTGTTCATGGTGCGCGATTGGCCGACTGCGTTCGCGCTGGCTTGGGTCGCCTTCCTGTGCATTGCCGGAACGCAGGTCGTGTTCTGGACCTTCACCTATCCGGTGAACCGGATGACGGCGAACTGGACCTTTCTGCCGGGCGACTGGTCCGAACTGCGGAAGCGATGGGAGTATTCGCACGCGGCGAGCGCGGTATTGAATCTGGTCGCTCTCGTCGCATTGATCGTCTGCATGTTCTGGACGAACGACGTGCGCTCGCTCGACATCGATGCGGCACGGCACGGCTACGCCGGCACCGCGAATTGGCCGGGCCAAAACGAGCGCGACTACGGCAGAGCTTACGACGCCGATCGGCGCGCCGACAGCGCGCGCTACATCTGACCGCGCGCCGCGTCAGGCAGCGCCTGCGGCAATCCGCGGCAAGCGCAGGACTGTTCCGTGTGCCTGGCACGAGCACGGCACGCCGTGCAGCTTCGCGAGCATCTGCACGTCGGCCCAGGTGAACCTTCGCTCGTGCTCGGCAGGGGGTAAACTGGAACGGCGGTCGGCGGCGTGGGCGTGAAGCCTAAGCTCGATGTCGTCGGCGTCGGCCGCGCTTTGCACGTCGATATCGAGCGTTCCCGGGTGCATGTCGGTCAGCGCGATGAGCGAGGCCGTGAGCAACTCGCGCAGCGCGGCCTTGTCGACCAGTACGTCTGTCGCCTGAAGCTTGGTCGTCGCCTCGACGCCGCGCAACGGCCAGTCGTCGCCGGCCAGCTTGAGACATTGCGCGATGCCTTCCCCCAGCGCAGTCGTCGCGCCGGCGTCCGGGCGCAGCCACTCGACGATCGAGCGACAAGTGCCAACCGTGTTCCGGGTTTGCGCGATGATGTGCGACAGCCCGTCCTGTATTTTAGCGGGATCCGCGGACGCCTGAAGCTGGCGCGCCGCGAGCTCGGCCAGGAACTGGATCGCCTGTAGCTCACCCATCAAACTATGGCGAATGCCCGGGGCCAGCCTGCGCAGCACCGCGTAACGGATTCCATCCGCCGCCGTCCCCTCTTCCTGACTTGTCATCGTCGGCGCGCTTATTTTCTTTCAGCAGTGTGTAAGACTACGCTGCGTAAATGCGAAACACTAGCGCGCGGCGCGCGCGCATGATCTGCCTTGTGTCGCACACGCCGGTTTGTAGGCGAAGGTCCTACACCGTGACTCGGTATGACGGCCTACTTTGTGCAGTCACCGATGCGACGGGCGACCAGCCGTTCCTGCGTCGACGTACCGGCGCCGGTCGTCGTGATATCGACGTTGTACGCACCGTCGCTTTCCGCCGTCATGACCGAAGTCGAGCGAACGTTCACGGTACCGCTGCCCGGCGTGGCAACCATGCACTCCACGGTGAATGTATATACGTCGCCGGAACGCTTGCCCGGCGAGGATTTGCAGCCGCCCTTCTCGAGCAGCGCATTCTGGCGTTCCATATCCTCGCTCGGACTACTGCAGCTCTGGGTCTGCAACGCCTGTCCGCCGACGGTTCGGTCGAACTGCCATAATCCGCGACGAAACGCGGGCGGCTCATCCGCGCGCGCCAGATCTGCGGCGACGAGCGTTATCACGAAGAGCAACGA
>VBCS01000115.1 GCA_005888955.1 Betaproteobacteria bacterium | reverse complement strand
CGGCACCAAAGCCAGCTATATCGCCCGGGCGAGCGCAGCTAGAACATCGCCAGCGTCTGACGAACGAGCTCGCTGGCGGGATCGCCTAAGTCGGACACGACGCTGAAGTGGTGGCGCTCGGGCACGAACAGGGGGCCGTGGCGCCCGTGCGGATGGCATTCCGGCCAGCGCTCCCACAAAAGCCAGGATTGGCGGATGAACTCGCTGGTCTCGTCCGCTCCTGCTGCGAAGAGCATCGGCACTGAGCGGTGCGGTCGCAAGTGGATTGGGCTCACCGCCCGCGCCCGCGATCGGTCGAGCTTGAGATCTGCATTGAACGAGACCTGAACCAGCGGCTCGAGATCGAACACCCCGCTGATCGCGACAGCGCCCGCGAGCCCGGATGGCGATCCGAGGGCGCTCCAGTCCATTGCGACCAGCATCGCTGCCAGGTGCCCGCCCGCGGAATGTCCGGAGACAACGAGGCGCTCTGCCGGAACACCGTACCGCGTGCCCTCCCGCCGTAACCACGCCACGCCTTCGCGGCATTCGTCGACGATACGCGCGATGCTGACGTCGGGGCAAAGGTCGTAATTGATCACTGCGACGCCGATGTCCTGTGCGATCAAGGGCGGCGCGACGAAGGCGTGATCGCTCTTATCCAGTGCGCGCCAGTAACCACCGTGGATGAACAGCAAGGCACCGCGCGGCTGCGCGGCAGGGAACAGATCGACCGTCTGCCTGGGTCCGCTGCCGTAGCGGAGGTTCAGGTGTCCGTCGAGACGCGCGCGTGCGGCCTCGCTGTCCGCGGCCCAGCGGGCGAACCATTGCGGATGATCGGGAAAAGCAGCCCGCAGATTGTATTCGCGCTCGACGAATTCCGCGGGCAGCGCGCTCATCGCGGCGGCGCAATGCGAACGCTGAGCCCTCCCAAGCCTTCGATGCGCCCGACCAGGAGATCGCCCGGAACAACGGGCCCGACGCCTGCCGGCGTTCCCGTGAACACGAGATCGCCGGGCAACAGCTCGTAGTATTGCGACAGGAAATGCAGGACGTGCGGCACGTCCCAGATCATGGCGGCGAGGTCGCCCTGCTGTCGCGTCTCACCGTTGACGTCCAGCGCAATACGGCCGCGATTCGGATGACCGACTTGGGCGACGGGATGGACCGGCCCGATAGGCGCGGCCTCCGCGAAAGACTTGCCGAGGTCCCATGGCCGTTTTTTCTCGCGCATGTCGATCTGCAGGTCGCGCCGCGTCATGTCGAGGCCGACCGCGTAGCCATAGATGATCTCGTTCGCTCGCTCCGGCGCGAGGTTGGCCCCGCTCGCGCCGACCGCGGCCACGAGTTCCAACTCGTATTGGTAATTCTTCGTCGCCGCCGGGTAACGGACGCTGCCCACGTCCGGGTCAACGACGGGCACGATCGCGTCGGCCGGCTTGGTGAAGAAGAACGGCGGCTCCTTGCTCGCGTCGCCACCCATCTCCTTGGCGTGCTCGGAGTAATTCCGGCCGACGCAATAGATATGGCGCACCGGGAAGCGCTCACTGCGCCCGGCGACCGGGATCGAAGGCAGGTCCCAGACAGGGATGATGTAGCTCATGGTTGCAATCGTCTTGGCGAATAGGTCATGTCACTCCCGCATCCGGCTGCCTGTCCGGCGCAGCGGCGGCGAACGCGGGCAACGCGTTGCACGCGGCTTCGATGCGGGTGAGCGTCGTATAGGCATCGAGCGGGATTCCGGAGCGCCGCGCATTGGCGAGTTGTGGAACGAGACAAATGTCGGCAAGCGTCGGCGTTGCACCGTGGCAGAACTCGCCTGTCGCAGTCTCGCCGGCGAGCTGTGTTTCGAGCGCGGCGAGCCCCAGGTCGATCCAGTGTCGATACCAGCCGTCCTTCGCTTCTTCGCTCGCGCCGATCGTGCGGGTCAGGTACCGGAGGACACGGAGATTGTCGAGCGGGTGGATATCGCACGCAATGGCCATTGCGATGGCGCGCACGCGCGCCCGCGTCTCCGGAGCTTTCGGCAGCAGCGGCGGCTCCGGATAGCGCTCGTCCAGGTATTCGATGATCGCCAGCGATTGCGTGAAGCTGCCCCGGTCATCGTCGAGCGTGGGCACGAGCTCCTGCGGATTCATGTCGCGATACGGCGCGGCGGATTGCTCGCCCTTGCGCAGGTGGACGGGAACGTATTCGTAACCCTGGCCCTTGAGGTTGAGCGCGATGCGCACGCGGTACGCCGCCGAGGAGCGGAAATAGCTGTACAGCTTCATCGCCGGCGGCTTCCTTCTAGCTGAACGCGGAGATGCCCGTTTGCGCGCGCCCGAGGATGAGTGCATGCACGTCGTGCGTGCCTTCGTAGGTGTTCACCGTTTCCAGGTTCAGCACGTGGCGAATGACGTGGAACTCGTCGACGATGCCGTTGCCGCCGTGCATGTCGCGCGCGACGCGGGCGATGTCGAGCGCCTTGCCGCAGGAGTTGCGCTTCATGATCGACGTGATCTCGGGCGCGTCCTTGCCCTCGTCCTTGAGCCGGCCCAGACGCAGGCATCCCTGCAGCCCGAGCGCGATCTCGGTCTGCATCAGCTGGTTCGCCGCCAGCGGCCGGCCGAACTGCTTCCGGTCGAGCGTGTATTGGCGCGCAGCGTGCCAGCAGAATTCCGCGGCGCCCAAGGCGCCCCACGCGATGCCGTAGCGCGCGTTGTTGAGGCAACCGAACGGCCCCTTGAGGCCTTCGACGCCGGGCAAATGGTTCTCTTCGGGGACGAAAACGTCGTCGAGCACGATCTCGCCGGTGATCGACGTACGCAAGCTGAACTTGCCTTCGATCTTCGGCGCCGAAAGACCTTTCATTCCCTTTTCCAGAATGAAGCCGCGAATCACTCCGTCGTCGGTCTTCGCCCAGACGATGAAAACATCGGCGATCGGCGAGTTGGAGATCCACATCTTGGCGCCGGAAAGACGGTAGCCGCCGGTCGCGGCGCGGGCCCGCGTCACCATACTGCCCGGATCGGAACCGTGATCGGGCTCGGTCAAGCCGAAGCAGCCGACCACCTCGCCGGTCGCGAGCCGCGGCAGGTAGTTGCGGCGTTGCGTTTCGGACCCATAAGCGTAGATCGGATACATCACGAGCGAGCTCTGCACGCTCATCATCGAGCGATATCCCGAGTCGACGCGCTCGATCTCGCGCGCGATCAAGCCGTAGCAGACGTAGTTGAGCCCTGCCCCGCCGTACTCCGGCGGCAGCGTGGCGCCGAGCAGGCCCAGCGCACCCATCTCGCGAAAGATCGCGGGATCGCTCTTCTCGTGGCGGAACGCCTCGGTCACCCGCGGCATGAGCTTGTCCTGCGCGTACGCCTGCGCGGCATCGCGCACCATGCGTTCCTCTTCGCGCAATTGCGCGTCGAGAAGCAGCGGGTCGGGCCAGTTGAAAGTCGCCTTGGTCGAGGGCTTGAGGTTTTCGGGAGCGTTCATTGGCGAACGAACAGAATTGATCAGAGCGCCGCCGCGTCCGTCGACCAACTTCAATCCCGTGCGGAGGACAGGTGCGCTGCGTGCGGCGGTGTCAGCGAATTATGGCGTCGTCGCAGTCAGCCGTCCATCGACGCGTGGTCCCTTGTCGAATGTCAATAAGACCGCGGGCTTAGATCGGGAGTCGCACACCGCCCGCCCCCGCGGTTTCTAGCATCGTCCCCATCGCCCTTGCGCCCACGCGCTCGGGCCGCCTCAGGGGAGGCCGCGATGCCTGTGTGCAAGCGCAGCAACGATACGTTGGGGTTCACGCTGATCGAGCTCCTGCTAGGCATCTGCCTGCTCTGCCTGATCGTGACTCTCGCCGTACCG
>VBCS01000499.1 GCA_005888955.1 Betaproteobacteria bacterium | reverse complement strand
CACATCGACGAATACTCCGACGCAAATATCGCCTTCCACCAGGCGATCATCCGCCTCTCCGGCTCGCACCTGATGGGCAAGACGATCGAGAACCTTTTCATCCACGTCCGTGCCATTCGCAGGATGACGATTTCGCAGCGCGATCGCGCCGCTCGATCGATCGTCGATCACATGCAGATCATCGAGGCTCTCGAGCGCCGCGACACCGGAGAGGCCGAGCGTCTCGTGCGTGAGCACTCGCTGAATCTCGCGATGTACGTCGACAAGTATTGCGACTTCCTGGACTGATGCCGGTGCCGCAACTATGCGAGCGGCACGGGAGCCGCTTCCGACATGCAAGGCTGACGTAGCCGCCGCCTGCGAACCGCCATGCCCAATGAATCCGTAATCGACACGTCGCGGCTCGGCCGCAAGCGCGCCGCGAGGAGCGTGCTGAAGGGGCGCCAGGCCGACTTGCGGGCGCTCGCCGAGGTGCAGGCGTTGCTGGGTGATTCGCCGCGGCGGCGCGACCTGCTGATCGAGTTCCTGCACCGCATCCAGGATGCGCACGGCTGCATCGCCGCAGCGCACATCGTCGCGCTCGCGCAGGAACTGCACCTCGCCATGACCGAGGTGTACGAGGTCGCGACCTTTTATCACCATTTCGACGTCGTCAAGGAGGGAGAGCCGACGCCGCCTCCGATCACTGTGCGCGTCTGCGAGACGCTGTCCTGCCAAATGGCCGGTGCCGACGCGCTCTTGAGCGAGCTCTCGCGACTCGACGGCGGCAAGCTGCGCGTGCTCGGCGCCCCGTGCATCGGACGCTGCGAGCATGCTCCCGCTGCAGTCGTCGGCCGCAATCCGATCGATCGCGCATCGGCGCAGAAGATTGCCGCGGCAGTCGAGGCGGGCCGCATCGAAGCCGAGCCGCCTGCGTGCATCGACTTCGCCGAATATCGCCGTGCCGGCGGCTATCGGACGCTGCAAGCCTGCATAGCCGGGGAGCGGACAGTCGACTCAGTCCTGGCAGAGCTCGAGAACTCCGCTTTGCGCGGCCTGGGTGGCGCCGGCTTTCCCGCGGGGCGCAAATGGCGCATCGTGCGCGCGGAAGCGGCGCCGCGGCTCATGGCGGTCAATATCGACGAAGGCGAGCCGGGCACCTTCAAGGATCGCTATTACCTCGAGCGCGATCCGCACCGCTTCCTCGAAGGTATGCTGATCGCGGCCTGGGCAGTGGGCATCGAGGCGATCTACATCTACCTGCGCGACGAGTATGCGGGCTGCCGCGCGATCCTCACGCGCGAGCTCGACGCGCTCGCGTCCGATCCTCCGTGCCCATTGCCGAAAATCGAGCTCCGCCGCGGCGCGGGCGCGTACATCTGCGGGGAAGAGTCGGCGATGATCGAATCGATCGAGGGCAAGCGCGGCATGCCGCGTCTTCGCCCGCCCTACGTGGCGCAGGTCGGGCTCTTCGGCCGTCCCACGCTCGAGCACAATATGGAGACGCTCTACTGGGTTCGCGAAATCCTCGAGCGCGGCGCGGACTGGTTCGCCCGCCAGGGCCGGCACGGCCGCAAGGGCCTGCGCTCGTTCTCCGTTTCCGGACGCGTTGAAAAACCTGGCGTCCATCTCGCCCCGGCCGGCATCACCGCACGGGAGCTGATCGCCGAATACTGCGGCGGCATGCTGCCGGGTCATGAGTTCTATGCGTACCTGCCCGGGGGCGCATCGGGCGGCATTCTTCCTGCAAGCCTGGGCGACGTTCCGCTCGACTTCGATACCTTGCAGCCTCATGGTTGCTTTATCGGCTCGGCGGCGGTGATCATTCTCTCCCAGCACGATCGCGCCCGCGATGCCGCGCTCAACCTGATGCGCTTTTTCGCCGACGAATCCTGCGGGCAGTGCACGCCGTGTCGGGTCGGCACCGAAAAAGCTGTCGGGCTGATGGCGCGGAAGCGGTGGGACGAGGCGCTGCTCAAGGATCTGTCGCAGGCGATGGCCGATGCGTCGATCTGCGGGCTCGGCCAGGCAGCACCGAACCCGATCGCTTGCGTGTTCAAGTATTTTCCGCAGGAGCTGGACAATTGAGAGGCGCAGCATGAACGCACCCCTGATGCACCCGCTCGAGCAGGAGCGCATCGTCTTCAAGCTCAACGGCAGAGAGGTGGACGCGTTCGCAGGCGAGACGATCATCGAGGCCGCCGATCGCCTCGGCGTCGCGATTCCCCGGCTCTGCTACAAGCCCGGGATGCGGCCGGACGGCAACTGCCGCGCGTGCATGGTCGAGATCAAGGGAGAGCGCGTGCTCGCACCTTCCTGTTGCCGTCGTCCCGGCGCGGGAATGGAGGTGGCGAGCGACAGCGCGCGCGCGCTGCACGCGCAGAAAATGATTATCGAAATGCTCGCGGGCGACATGCCTGCCAAGGCCTACCGGACCGACTCGGAGCTTGCGCACTGGCAACGCGCCCTCGGCGTTGGCAAGCCGCGCTTCGCCGCCCGTGCGCAGCCTGCCGCCGACTTGTCGCATCCGGCGATGGCGGTCAACCTCGACGCGTGCATCCAGTGCACGCGCTGCGTGCGCGCCTGCCGCGAAGAGCAGGTCAACGACGTCATCGGTTACGCGTTCCGGGGCGCTCATTCAGAGATCGTTTTCGACCTGGGCGATCCCATGGGCGAGTCGACCTGTGTGGCCTGCGGAGAGTGCGTGCAGGCCTGCCCGACCGGCGCTCTGGCGCCCGCTCACGACGCGTACCTCGTCCCGGTCGATAGCCAGGTGGCTTCGCTTTGTCCGTACTGCGGCGTCGGCTGCCAGCTCACCTATCACGTCAAGGACAACCGCATCGTGCGAGTCGAGGGCCGCGATGGACCGGCCAACCACGAACGGCTCTGCGTCAAGGGGCGCTTCGGCTTCGATTACGCGCATCATCCGCAGCGCTTGACCAAGCCGCTGATCCGCAAACCTGGGATACACAAGTCGGCGGACTTCACGATGGATCCCGCCGATCCGCTGTCGGTGTTCCGCGAGGCGACCTGGGATGAGGCGCTCGATCTCGCCGGCGGTGCGTTGAAGCGCATCCGCGAGGAGCGCGGCGCACACGCCCTTGCGGGCTTCGGCTCCGCCAAAGGTTCCAACGAAGAGGCCTATCTGTTCCAGAAGCTCGTGCGCACCGGCTTCGGATCGAACAATGTCGATCACTGCACGCGGCTCTGCCATGCGTCTTCCGTCGCCGCGCTCCTCGAGGGCATCGGCTCGGGCGCGGTGTCCAACCCGGTGATGGATGTGATGCAGGCGGAAGTGATCTTCCTGATCGGCGCCAATCCGGTGGTCAATCATCCCGTCGCCGCGACCTGGATGAAGAACGCCGTCAAGCGCGGCACCAAGTTGATTTTGGCGGAGCCGCGGCGCTCCGAGCTCGCGCGGCACGCAACGTACTTCCTGCAGCTCAAGTCGGATACCGACGTGGCGCTGCTCAACGCGATGCTGCACACGATCGTTGAAGAGGGCCTGGTCGACAGCGCGTTCGTGAACAGTCGCACCAGCGGCTACGACGAAATCAGGAAGAACGTCGAAGGTTACAGCCCGGAAGCGATGGCCGCGGTATGCGGCATTCCCGCGGCGACGATCCGCGAGGTCGCGCGCCTCTACGCCAGATCGCGCGCGTCGATGATCCTGTGGGGCATGGGCATTTCACAGCACGTGCACGGCACCGACAACGCGCGTTGCCTGATCGCGCTCTCGCTGATCACGGGGCAGGTGGGACGGCCCGGAGCGGGACTCCATCCCTTGCGCGGGCAGAACAACGTGCAAGGCGCGAGCGACGTCGGCCTGATCCCGATGATGTATCCCGATTACAAGCGCGTCGACAGCGCCGACGTCAGGAGTGAGTTCGAGGCGCTCTGGCAAAAAACGCTCGATCCCAAGCCCGGGCTCACCGTAGTCGAAATCATGCACGCGGTTCACGCCGGGCAGATCCGCGGCATGTACATCATGGGCGAGAATCCGGCGATGTCCGACCCCGATGTCCGTCACGCGCGCGAAGCGTTAGCCGAGCTGGAGATGCTCGTCGTGCAGGATATCTTCCTCACCGAAACCGGCTATCTCGCCGACGTGATCCTGCCGGCGTCCGCATTTCCGGAGAAGACCGGTACGTTTACCAATACCGACCGCTCGGTGCAGCTCGGACGGCAGGCGCTCGATCCGCCCGGAGAAGCGCGACAGGATCTATGGATCATCGTCGAGGTCGCCAAGCGGCTCGGCCTCGAGTGGACGTATACCCATCCGCGCGAAGTGTTTGCCGAAATGCGCCAGGCGATGCCGTCGATCGCCGGCATCAGCTGGGAGCGGCTCGAGCGCGACCACGCGGTGACATACCCGTGCACGGGAGACGAAGATCCTGGACAACGCGTGGTCTTCACCGAGCAATTTCCGACCGCGAACGGCAAGGGGCGCTTTGTTCCGGCAAGCATCATCCCGGCGGCGGAACGACCCGACGCCGCGTATCCCTTCGTTCTCATCACCGGCCGCCAGCTCGAGCACTGGCACACCGGAAGCATGACCCGGCGCGCCGAAGTGCTCGACTCGATCGAACCCGTGCCGGTAGCGTCGCTGCATTCGGAAGATCTGCGTTCGCTCGGTGTCCCTCCCGGCGGCATCATCAGCGTGGCGTCGCGCCGCGGCAGCATCGCGCTGGCGGCGCGGGCCGACGACGGCACTCCGCGCGGCGCGGTCTTCATTCCATTCTGTTTCTACGAGGCCGCTGCCAACCTGCTCACCAATCCGGTGCTCGATCCCTTCGGCAAGATCCCCGAGTTCAAGTATTGCGCGGTTCGCGTGACCGCGGGCGGCACGCCGAACGCAACGACGGGCTACGAATCGGCGCTAGCTGCAACCGCGCCGTAACGCGCATCGCTCCATCATCAGTCGCGCTCGGTGGCCCGGCGCAGCCGGTCGCGCACGGCGTGCCACTCGGGGCCGTCCGGCGGTGCCTCGATCCAGATTTCATCCGCGGCAAGCGCATCGAGCGCGCGCAGGCTTGCATACAGTTGCTGCGCGTAGGCCGTGTCATGCGCGGGCGCGTCGAACCA
>VBCS01000501.1 GCA_005888955.1 Betaproteobacteria bacterium | reverse complement strand
TCGAAGTACACCTCCCACAGGGCCTCGTCCGAGTTACCCGGGTCCATCTGGTAGGTGTACTAGTCACCGCCCTTGAGATTGCCCGCCGAGCCTACCGCATCGCGGAACGGTCCGTAGAAGTTCGAAGCGTACTTGGCCGAATACGCGAGAATGCGCGGCCGATCGCAAGCGGCCTTGTCGAATGCCGCGCGTAACGCGCCTACTCGCCCATCCATCATGTCCGAGGGGGCGACGACGTCCGCGCCGGCCTCGGCGTGACACAGCGCCTGGCGCGTCAAGGCGGCGACCGTGGGATCGTTGGCGACATAGCCGCTTGCATCGACAATCCCGTCCTGGCCGTGGCTCGTGTAAGGATCGAGCGCGACGTCGGTAATGATACCCAGTGGCGGGAATCGGTCCTTCAACGCGCGGACTGCCCTGGGCACGAGACCCTCCGGGTTCCACGCCTCCGCCGCGTCAAGCGATTTCAATTCGCCGCTGATGACTGGGAACAAGGCGATCGCAGGCACACCGAGCTCGAGACAGCGTTCCGCATCGCGAAGCAGGCGATCGATGCTCTTGCGTGCGACTCCCGGCAAGGACGGCACCTCATCCTCGCGCCGATCGCCTTCCTGAACAAAGACTGGATAGATCAAGTCCTCGACGGCGAGGCGGCGCTCGCGCATCAACCTTCGCGAGAAGTCGTCGCGGCGCATGCGGCGCGGCCGTCGTTCGGGAAACTTTCCGGCAAATTGCATGGGCAGAGTTGACGTGCGTTAGGCACCGGCTCGATCGCGCCAGCCGGATTCCGGCAGGCCGCATCGTAGCGCGCGCACTCGCCGACCGGCAAGCCGTTCGGGTCGGCAGCGAGACGCCTCGCGTACGGTACCGGGATCGCGCGTGGCGATGCCGAAGCAAGGAGAAAGCGTCCCGCACGAATCTCCAATAGGCGATCCGCTTACCCATGATGGCCACTCGACAAATCGGAGGAACACGGTCAAGGAACTCTCGCGCCGAACACCGGTCCATAACCACAGACGGTTACAACGTCTCCCGCTTTCCTCCCTGAGCGGGTGCCCTACGATTGTGGGTATTCACCGATCGCAGGGCGTTTTCGGCCCCGTGTCACTCCCCTTGATGCCGGGGCCTTTCTTTTGGCGCGCCCGGCGCCCAATCCGCGATCCACGCATTGATTTCCGCTTCGGCGTCCGCGACTCCGAGACGTTCCGTCGCGGAGAATAACTGTGCGCCGATCTTGGCAGTGCCGTAACCCGTTGCAAAGGCATGGGATGCGTCCTGCAGTACGCGGCGGCGCTCGCCTATCGGGAGCTTGTCGGCCTTGGTCAGGAGAACGCGTACCGGTCGACCGGTCGGCAGAAACCAATCGAGGAGCTGCCGATCGAGCGCTGTCAGCGGATGCCGGGCGTCCATGACCAGCACGAGTCCTACCAGCGGTTCTCGTTCCGCGAGATAGCGGGTCAGGAGTATCTGCCAGCGACGTTGCACCGCTGCCGGCACCTTGGCGTAGCCATATCCCGGCAAATCGGCCAGCAGCGCGCCGGACGGCGCGCGAAAGAAGTTGATGTGCTGAGTGCGTCCCGGCGTTCGGCTGACGTAGGCCAGGCGCGAACGCTGCGCCAGCGCATTGATCACCGATGACTTGCCGGCGTTGGACCGCCCGGCGAATGCAACCTCGGGCGCGCCGCTGGCCGGGAGTTGACGCCACGCCGCAGCAGTCGTCAAAAACGTCGCGTTGTGGAACGGATGCTTCAACGCAACGCCACCGCTTTGAACTGCGCAACTGCACCGTGCGCTTCGCCGGACCAGTCCTTTTGGGTAGAATACGCGGCTCGCCGAATCCGCCCCTCCGCAATCACACGCGCGGCGGCCGGCTCGATCGAGCGAAGGTCAGCGAACGTGAGGGGAGCTCGGGAATGAGATATGGGTTGGTGCTGGTCGCAGCGTGGATCGCCATCGTGCCCGCCATCCCGGCGCAAGCCCAGGAGAGCGGCGGCAAGGCCGACCTCGCGAAGGCGCAGCAGATCGTCAACACCGTATGCGCCGCCTGCCACGGCGCCGATGGGAACAGCCCAACACCCGTCAATCCATCGCTCGCGGGGCAACTCGGCGAGTATATCACCCTGCAGTTGATGCATTTCAAGAGCGGAATCCGCAACAACGCGGTGATGGCCGGAATGGTGGCGAATCTGACGCCCGAGGACATGAAATCGCTCGGCGTATTCTTCGCTCGCCAGAAACCC
>VBCS01000500.1 GCA_005888955.1 Betaproteobacteria bacterium | reverse complement strand
GATATCGCGCACCGTAAACGCGGGGCGGCGACGCTCGACCGCGAGCCAGGCCTCCAACAGCATCGAGAGCCGCCTGCGCTCGCCGGCGCGGATCAGCAGCGGCAAGCCTCGCCACCGGGGCGCGGGCAGCTCCGCGAGCCCGCGTCCGACCGCAGCGGCGATGTGCGCAGCGAGGGCCGTCGGATGGAGCGCTACCAGCGACGCAAGATCACCGACTCTTCCCCAGAATGCCGCGAGCGTCGCGTGAACCAGCATTCCGCGCTCGCGCGCCGACAAACCCGCAAGCGGCGCTGGCCACGCTTCCGCGCCGAGGCGATGCCGCGCCGTCGCCTGGAAGGGGCAATCGCTTTGCGTGGCGATGATGCGCGATCCGCCGGGCGCGAAACTGCCCGCGGCCAGCGGCGGCGCGCGATCGTCGACTATCACCTCGAGCGTCATGCTTGTCGCCAGGGCGTGCCACCACGGCAGCGAGACGACGTGCGCGGGGCGCATGGGATAGCGCACGATCAACGCCGATGGCGAAAGCGCATGGTCGTCGGCGCTCGCGGCGGAGCTGAACACCACTTCGGACGCGGCTTGCGCAAAGCGCGCGGTCAGCGTTTCGGCAAACTCGAGCTCACGCTTGGCGCTCGAACGCGGCACGTTGCGCTCGCGCTGCCACACGAAAGGCAGCAACGGATTCGGCGCAGGGGCCGGCGGCCAGCGATCGGCGGACAGCCCTGCGACCCACAACGCGTCGAAAGCAAGCCCGGATCCTTCGAGGATCCCGAGGATCTGGATTGGCGCGGCACTGCCCTCGGGTTGGAACACGGTATCGCGTAACAGCCCGCGCAACGCATCGATCGCCCGTGCGGCGTCGAGCCTCGGCAGCACCGCGCCCAGGCTCGTGAACTCCGCGAGCGCGTGCTCCCACGCTTCTCGCGCCTGATATTCGCCGCTGTCGAGTGCGCGCGTTCCCGGCCAGCCCGTATCGACGAGCCACGCGCGCCACGCGTCCGCCCACTCTCGAGGGCTGGCCGGCGAAGGGCTGCGCCACGCTTCGCGCGCCCGCTGCCATCGTCGTGCCAGCTCCGGAGAGGGGGCGTCGAGGGCGGCGATCGCGGCGCCCATGGTAACTGTGCGAACACCGCTATCGAGCCAGACGCGCTCGCAGGCGGCGCGGCGAGCCCATGTCCGCTCTGCATCCGGGAGATACGGTGAGCGAAGCAGAACCGACGCGGCGCTAGCGTCGAGACCCGAGTGCGCGAGCGCGATCAGGTCGAACGCGGCCGCAACGAGCGGAACCGATGCGAGCGCCACGCCGAGAGAAATGTCGAACGGCGCCACGGATACGGCTGCGCCGGGCAGAATCGCACCGGGACAAAGGAGATCCTCCGCTAGCGCGACCACCTCATCGCGGCGTTGCGCGAGATCTTCGACGACGATGCCGACGCGCGCTGCACCGCGCTGCTCGACATGGTTGCGCGCCCAATTGAGCGCAGCGGCGAGCTCATCGCGCCGACTCGCCGCGGTAACGCGCGAGGCCGCCGCATGCGGTACGACATGCAGCGTCTCGACGCGGCGTACTTGCGTTCCGGCGCCGACGAGGGCTGCACACAGGCGCTCCTGTTGCGGCGTCAGCTCGACGAACCCCCCCATGATCAAATGGCGCGCGCTACGATCGATGCGTCCCGCAATCGTCGCCAGCCGCTCGGGCGCCAGCGAGAGATCGCATGCATCGGCGCGTCGCAACGCGGCTCGATACTGCTCTACCCAACGCACGAAGATCGAAACATCGTCGGTCTCTTCGAGCATGCCGCGCCAGGCACGCCAACTCTCTCCGCCCGCACCCCAGGCATGGACCAGCGTCCACGCCTCGGCGGCAACCAACGCGGCGCCGTGCGGATCGAGCAACGATAATCCATCGGCATCGACGACGCGCCGCCACAAGATGCCGGACTGCGCGGAAGTCAACAAGAGCGACGCACCGGTCGCCGCGTCCGACAGGATCGCTTCGCTCCACAGGATCTCCAGCCAGTTTGGATAAGGCAGGATCGTCGGCGTCGGCCACGCGGCGTGGCCGGCCGCGCGCTGGGCGACGTCGAATTCCCGGTGCAGGAAGCGGGCGAGACGACGATTGGGCGTAACGACGACTGCGCCTTCGGCGAGCGCAGCATGGAGGGCGGGATTCACAGGCCCAATGGTAGCCGAGCACGACCGACCGCCGTTGCGATCTATCGATGTCAGGTTGCTTAGCCATCGCGCGGCCACGACAAAAACATTGCGGCGGCAGATCGCGGTGCGGGCGCGCGACGGCCGGCAGCGAGATGACCGCAGCTACGGTTGGCTTTCGGTATTACCGCCGGCGAAAGGCCGTGGCGGCCGTTGCTGCAAATCGCTCAGTCGTCGCCGGCAGCGACAGTCACCACCGCGCTGGCGGTTGCAGGCACCGTTCGGCCGCGCGATGGGCTGCCTGCCGCGTCTTCGGCCGCAAGCGCGGCCGGTT
>VBCS01000498.1 GCA_005888955.1 Betaproteobacteria bacterium | reverse complement strand
CAATTGCAATCAAATGCGAGTGCTCTTCATATCGTTGCATTTGCAACGATCTCACTGGACATAGGAGACCGCTATGGAACACAGGATCACCCGCGAGGAGCTCTCACTCCTCCTGGCCTCGGCCAGGCCGCCGTTGCTGCTCGAGGCGCTTCCCGCGAAGTATTTCGAGGATTCGCATCTCCCGGGTGCGCGCAACATGCCGCACGACGCCGTCGCCGAGTTGGCGCCGACGCTCGCGCCCGACAAGGCGACGCCGATCGTCGCTTATTGCGCGAACGCCGCCTGCCAGAACTCGCACAGCGCCGCCGACCACCTGAAGCAGCTCGGCTACACCGACGTGCGCGTGTACGCCGAAGGCAAGCAGGATTGGATCGGTGCCGGGCTGCCGGTCGAGCAGGGGAGTGCGGTTGCCGCCTGAGAAACAGGAACGCGCGGGGACGCATTACGGCCGCCGGACTCCGGAGGCCGGCCACGCTCGCTGGGTCGGGAACGGTTTGCAACCGTCTCCCGCTCGCCGCTGGCATAAAATATGGAATGGTTGCCAAGCATCGTTCCGGTTCGCCACCGCCGCCGAGCGGCACGGTCACGTTTCTGTTCACGGATATCGAGGGCAGCACTCGGCTCTGGGAGACGCAGCGCGAGGCGATGACCGAAGCGCTGCCGCGCCACGATGCTCTGCTGCGGCAATGCATCGAGTCGCGCGGCGGGCACATCTTCAAGACCGCAGGCGACGCCTTCTGCGCGGCGTTCGCCACTGCGGCGAGCGCCGTCGAGGCCGCGCTTGCTGCGCAACGCTCGCTCCGCGCGGAGCGTTGGCCGGAAGACGCTCCGATTCGCGCCCGTATGGCGCTGCACACTGGGGCCGCCGAAATTCGCGACGGCGACTACTTCGGCGCGTCGCTCAACCAGGTGGCGCGTCTGCTCGCGGCCGGTCACGGTGGGCAAACGCTCGTATCCGAGATTACGCACGATTTGTGTCGCGACCGGTTGCCGGCGGAAACAACACTCAAGTCGCTCGGCGAGCATAGCCTCAAGGACCTGGCGCGCCGGGAAACGGTGTTTCAGCTCTGCCATCGCGATCTACCGCAGGCGTTCCCTCCCCTGAAGACGCTGCTCGCGCCGATCGACGAGAACATGCCATCGATCGCCGTGCTGCCCTTCGTGAACATGAGCCGCGACGAGGAAAACGAATATTTCGCCGACGGCCTTGCGGAAGAGTTGCTCAACGTGCTCTCGAAGATTCGCGGCCTGCGGGTCGCCTCGCGCACCTCGGCGTTCAGCTTCAAGGGCACGAAGGTCGACATCCCGACGGTGGCGCAAAAGCTGAACGTAGCGACCGTTCTCGAAGGCAGCGTGCGCAAGGCGGGCAAGCGGGTGCGCGTTACCGCGCAGTTGATCCAGGTGGCTACCGACTCGCATCTGTGGTCGGACAGCTACGATCGCGAGCTGGAGGACATCTTCGCGGTGCAGGACGACATCGCGCAATCGGTGGTGAAGGAGTTGCGCTCGGCGCTGCTGGGCGAGAAGCCGGATGCGTCGGCGAGCGCCGCCGTCAAGGCGGAGATCCAGGCCGCAGCGAAAGGACGCGGCGAGAACGTGGAGGCGTACCGACTCTACCTGCAAGGGCGGTTCTTCGAAGATCGCTCGACCCGGGAGGGCATGGCGAAGGGAGTCGAGTATTACCGCCAGGCGCTGGAGATCGATCCGGAATACGCGTTGGCGTGGGCCGGGCTGTCGCGTTGTTACGCCAATCAAGCCGGGAGCTCCTGGCTGTTACCCATCAGCGAAGGTTTTGCCAAAGCGCGGAACGCGGCGGAACAGGCGTTGCGGTTCGAGTCGGAACTTGCGGAGTCTCAGCTCGCGATGGGCTGGATTCGCATGTACCACGACTGGGATTGGAAAGCGGCAGACTCGTACCTTCGGCGCGCCGTCGAGCTCGCTCCCGGAAATGCAGATGCGCTGCGCGATACAGCGATCCTGGCCGGGTTTCTCGGGCGGCAGGACGAACCCGTCGCGCTGCTCCGGCGGGCGGCGGTGATCGATCCCTTGAGCGCGCAAGTCCACCGATCCCTCGGCCGGTGGTGCTACTTTGTCGGCCTCTTCGAGGAGGCGGAGGCGGCGCTGAAAAAGACCCTCGAGCTCAACCCGCTGGAGACACGCACGCATTACTATCTCGGCGCTGTCCGGCTCATGCAGAAGCGGCTGGACGAAGCATTGGAGGAGTTCCAGCGGGAAGAGCACGACACGTTCCATTTGCTGGGCCTGGCGCTGGCACATCACGCGCGGGGAGAGCCTGCCGAAGCGCAGGCGGCACTGCAGGAGCTCAGCGACAAAGACCCCGGAGGCTCCGCGTATCAGATCGCCCAGGGGTATGCGTACCTCGGCGCGGCGGACGTAGCGTTCGACTGGCTGGAGCGGGCATACGTGCAGCGCGATCCGGGCCTTGCCAACATAAAGCTCGACCCGCTGCTGCACAACCTGCGCGGCGATCCGCGCTGGCGGCCGTTGCTGGAGGAGATGAAACTCGCGGATCGAGCCTAAAGCGAATCGGATCGGCCCGAGCCGGTGCGTGCGAATTTGTCGCAGGAAGAACATTGGGTTTTGTAGGGCCGAATTTATTCGGCCGCGGCCTTGGCATCGCGTCAGCTGGCCGGCAGCGAGTGCACGTTGGGGAAGAACAGCTCCTTCCACGACGCCGGCGCTTTCTTCATCGCGCCGATGCTCTGCATGAACGACGCGTACTTGAGAACGTTTTCCGGCGTCATGGTGACGAGCTTCT
>VBCS01000114.1 GCA_005888955.1 Betaproteobacteria bacterium | reverse complement strand
TCGGCTCGTTCGGGTCCTTTGTCGGCTTTTGGGTGCCGATGATGGCGGCGATGATGCTGCCGAGCGTCGCCCCGGCGGTGTTGAGGCGGAACCGGGTGCAGACCTCGCCGCTGTTTGTTGGCTCCTATCTCGCCGTCTGGATACTCGTTGGGCTCGCGGTGTATCCGGCGTACCGCCCGCATGGGTCGCTCATCGCAGGGGCTTGACCGTCGCGGCTGGTCTGTACGAGCTCACGCCGCTCAAGCGGCCGCCGGCGCTGCCGCGAGAGTGTCCGTTCAGGATTCACGTTCGGTCTGTACTGCCTCGGCTCAAGCATCGGCCTGATGCTGATGTTGCTGGCGCTCGGCGTCATGAGCATCGCCTGGATGTCCGTGATCGCCGTGCTCGTCCTTGTCCAGAAACTTCTGCCCGAGCGGCTCTCGGTCGACGTCCCGGTGGCGCTCGTGATCGTCTCACTCGGAATCACCGTTGCCGTTGGTCCCTAAAACGTAAAGGAGTCACAGCATGACCAAGATCGGAACACGCGAAGACTGGCTCGCCGCACGCACGCCGCTGCTCGCGCGGGAGAAGGAGCACACGCGGCTCGCCGACGAGATCGCACAGCAGCGCCGCGAGCTCCCGTGGGTGGCGCTCGAAAAGGAGTACCGCTTCGACACCGAGGCCGGCACACGCACTCTTGCGGAGCTGTTCGACGGCAGGTCGCAGCTGATCGTCTACCACTTCATGTTTGGCCCCGACTACACCGCCGGCTGCGCGACCTGTTCGTCGACAGCCGACAGCTTCAACGGCGTGCTCCCGCATCTCAAGGCACACGACGTCACGATGGTCTGCATCTCACACGCGCCGCTCGAGAAGCTGCTCGCCTACCGTCGCCGAATGGGCTGGAGCTTCAACTGGGCCTCGAGCTACGAGAGCGACTTCAACCTTGACTTCGGCGTTTCCGTCGGCGATCACGCGCACGACGCTGTGCCGCTTCTCCTGGCCAACGAGGTTGCGGCGTTTCCGTTGCTAGGCGACCAGCAAGTCCGCGACAGCCTCCCGCCGGTCGCCACCCAGAACGCCGACGCGACCGGCACGGACATCGCCGGCTACTTCTCCGAGGGCCACGGTGTCGGCACGTTCGCCCGCGACGGGAGCAACGTCTACCACTGCTACTCCAGCTACGCCCGCGGAACCGAGTTCCTGATGGGCTACTACGCGATCCTCGACCGGATGCCCAAGGGTCGCGACGAAAACGGCGAGATGTGGCTGCGCCGACACGACGAGTACGACGCATGACGCGGCGAGAGAACGATCGACTCTCGTTGGGGAGGGACGTGCGTGAGACTGGACGTGACTGACGCGGCCCAGGTTCAGGAAGCCGCTGAGAGCGTCTCGTCTCTGACGTGTCCGCGGCGTTCCTACCGTCCCTGACCGTTCGCGTAGCGTGATCGTCAACGTGCTGTCGCGCACGGCATTCGCTCCGCTACCTACTCTTCTACTCTTTCAGCGTACTCGGCCTCAAACGCCGCCGGGTTCTCGCTGTCGCAGTCGCTGCGCGCCCTATTGAGCGCTCGCGCCGTGATGGTTCGCATCGTGATCGCGGGCGGGCCCGACCCTAGCTTGAGCACGCTGGGTTCTTGAGGGCTGCGGAACCAGATTGATCCCGTTCATGGCGAGGTCACAGTCAGAACGGTCTTGCCTGCGAGTTTGCCTTCCCTCATTGCGTCGAGAAGGCGGCCGACGTCTTTCCAGTCGACGGCGATGGAGATGGTCGGGTGCAGCCGGCCCTGTGCGACTAGCTGCGCGAGTGTGTCGAGGTCGGGGCCGATGGCCGCGTCGTCGCCGGCGTAGGAGAAGAAGGTGAGGATGCGCGCGCCCTCGTGACCGATGAAGTCGAGCAGCGTGATCCTGGCGGGCTGCGGGTCGGTGGCTCCGAGCAGCATGATCGTGCCGCCTGGACGGACGGCGCGGATCGCGCGTTCCAGCGATGCTCCGCCAACGACGTCGACGACGACTTCGAACGCTGCGGTTTCGGGTTCCTCGCCTGCGATCAGCTGCCTGACTCCCAGATCCGCGAGGCGGCTGCCGGCTCCGGTCGCGTCGGTGCGGACGAGCGTGCTGACGTTTGCGCCAGCGAGTGCGGCGAGCTGCACGACGAAGTGTCCGAGCCCACCGCTTGCGCCGAGGACGAGAACGCTGCGGCCGAGCAGCGGCCCGATTTCGCGCAGCGAACGCAGCGCTGTCAGTCCGGCGAGGCCGAGGGTCGCGGCCGACTCGAACGGCACAGCGTCGTCGATGACGGCGAGTCGTTCGACCGGGACGGCGACGCGTTGCGACCATGCGGCTGCCTCGGCGAGCCCGATTACGCGCGTGCCGGCCGGGGGGCCATTGCCGTCAGCTGCTGGTGTCGCCACTACGCCGGCGACGTCTTGGCCTGGCCGCCAGCCGTCGGCGCGTGAGGCGAGCAGCGCGAGCTCGCCGCGATTCACCGTGCTCGCCCGCACCTGCACGAGCGCCTCACCCTCCTTCGGTTGGGGCTCGGGAACCTCCTGCAGAGTGACCGGTGGGTCGTTCCTTCCGTCACGTACCAGGGCAAGCATCGTCGTCTCCTTTCTTCTCATCAGTGGTCGGC
>VBCS01000497.1 GCA_005888955.1 Betaproteobacteria bacterium | reverse complement strand
AGTCCTGCTTGCTCATCGCGCGCAAGTTGAACCAAGGCATCGGCGGGCGCGTTTCCAATGTCTTAACCTTCGCCAGCCACTGCGCTTCGGTCAGTGTCTGCATGTACTGCCGGAGGTTGACAGCGTACGTCGTGCCCCAGGGACCGCGCCAGCCCAGCCGGTCGCCCGCGAGCCAATCCTTCTCGGGAACCTTGCCGTTGGTCATCGCATATCCGGCGGTGTGGCAGTCGTTGCAGCCGCCGATAGTGACGAGGTACTTACCGCGAGCGAGCGAGCTCGCGTCAGCCTTCGCACCCGGTGCCTTCGCGGCTTCGGCCGCATGTACCGCCCATGGCAGCGCGCTCGCGAAAACGATGGTGAACAACCGCGCGGCAAAATCGAATCTCATGCATCCCTCCGTGTTGTTCTCAAAATTGCGAATCGAAAACTTGCCGGCGCGCGATTGGATCCGGGCGACGGCCCGCGCACTATACACCGGAAAGATGCCAGGCCTTCGGCCGCGTGAACGTCTGAATGCCGTAGGTGGACAGCGTGAGCCCGATCCCGGAGTGGCCGACACCCGACCAGGGTAGCCGGGGGCTCACCCGGTCGCAGCAATTCCAGTACGCCGAACCCGCATGCACGCGGGACAGGATGCGCCGCGCGCGCTTTTCGTCGGGCGTGTACACGCCCGCGGTGAGCCCGTATTCGCTGTCGTTCATGAGTCCGATCGCCTCGCTGTCGTCCTTGACCTTCTGGATGCCGATGATCGGTCCGAAGCTCTCGTCCCGCATCAATGCCATGCGGTGATCGACATTGACGAACACCGTTGGCTCGAACCAATTGCCCTTGCGCCGGATCACGTCGCCGCCGGTCAGCAACTTTGCCCCTTTGCGCTTGGCGTCGGCAACCTGGTGGCGCAGGACCTCGAGCTGCGGCCGGCGGGTGATCGGGCCGATGTAGGTCGTCTCGTGCATCGGATCGCCGACCTTGTAGCCCTTGACTTCGGCGACGAATGCCGCGACGAACGCGTCGTGGATTTTCTCGTGCACGTAGATGCGCTCGACCGAGCAGCACGACTGCCCGGTGTTGTAGAAGGCGCCGTCGGCGATGCCCGCTGCGGCGACCCTTATGTCGACGTCGTCGCAGACGTAGACCGGATCCTTGCCGCCCAGCTCGAGCTGGACCTTGATCATCTTGCGTCCGGCGGCGGCGCCGATCTTCGCGCCGGTCGCGTACGAGCCGGTGAAGAACACGCCGTCGATCGGCTGCCGCAGCAGCGCCGCGCCGGCTGCCTTGGACCCGATCACGGCGATGAAAACGTCGGCTGGTATTCCGGCTTCGTGGAACGTCTCGGCGATGTGCCGGCCGGTCAGCGTCGCGAACTCGGAGGGCTTGTATAACACTGCGTTGCCGGCGAGCAACGCCGGCACGAACACGTTGCTCCCTACGAAGTATGGATAGTTCCAGGCCGAGATGTTGGCGATGACGCCCAGCGGCTCGTGCGAGATGCGTTCCTCGAGCCTCTGCTTTTCGTCGGCGTAGACCTTCTCGTCGCGCAGCACGCGCGCCGCTTCGGTGACGAAGAAGTCGATGCGCTTGAGGAGCCCGTTGAGCTCGTTCTTCGATTGGCGGATCGGCTTGCCCACCTCCTGCGTGAGCGTTCGCGCCAGCGCGTCGTGCTTGGCGACGACGCGCTCGCGAAACGCGCGGATCGCGGCCACACGCTTCTTGATCGGCGTCGCCGCCCACGCCGGCTGCGCGGCGCGGGCGCGCTCGTACTTCCTGCGCACCGCGAACGCGCCGTCCTCGGGGATATCGGCGATGACGGCGCCGGTGGCGGGGTTGAGAATTTTCATTGCCGGCGGGTCAGCGGCCCGCCCGCGAAAGGAAATCGTCAAGGATCGGCGTGTCATCGATGAATGACGCGTCGGTCCGATCGTGGAACTCGGGGTGCCATTGCACGGCGAAGACGTACGACGGCCCGGTCCAGCGCAGCGCCTCGACGATGTGGTCCGGTTCCGACCAGGCCTCGACAACCAGATCGCGACCGAGGTCCTTGATCGCCTGATGATGCACCGAGTTGGTTTTGGTGAGCTCGAGCCTCGGAAAGAGCTGCGCGAGCCTGGATCCGGGCACAATCGAGGTCGCGTGGCTGTTTTTGTCGTAGATATCCCAGTCGCGATGATCGAGCGCACCCGGAAACTGCGCGGTGAGATCCTGGTAGAGCGTTCCGCCCTGCGCGACGTTGATCACCTGCGCGCCGCGGCACACGCCGAGCACCGGCTTGCCCGCGGCGACGAAAGCGCGCAATAGCGCGATCTCGTAAGCGTCGCGGATCCGGTCGCCGGCCCATTCAGGCTTGAGCGGCTTTTCGCCATAGCTATCGGGACTGACGTCCGAGCCGCCCATCAGCACGAGGCCGTCAAGCTCGCGGGCGTAGTCGCCGACGGTGACGCGGCTGCCGGAGCGGCGGGAGTCCCCGTCGGGCGACGGGATCATCAATGCCATCGTGTCCTTCTGCATCACCCAGTGCGCCATCTCCTGCTCGACGTACTGCAGCGTCTTGCCCTTGAAGACAAGCCGCTCGGGGTCGGCGTGGAAGAAACAGGCGGAGATGCCGATTTTCAGCATGTTTGATTTCGACAGGCGAATTCCTAGGCCGTTCGTCCTGAGCTTGTCGAAGCCTGTCCTGAGCTTCGTCGAAGGGGATGAACGGACCCCTTGTTCGCGAGCGCGGACACCTGTGACCAATCGCCACGCATCATTGCCTCCTTCTTCGCTCGACTCCAACCCTTGATTTGGTGTTCAGAGGACAATGCTTCGTATCGACTCGGGAATTCTTGCGCAAACGCTAGCGTCAATGGTCGACGAGAACTCGTGTATCCGGGAATTTCACCGGCCTGGTGTGCGTTGAATCGCGCTTCTCCGCGGGGATGACGTCGATATCAAGACGGAGTCCCTTCATGAGCTAAATTGCCTCGGCGAATATTCGCTCGAAGTCTTCACGCGTGCACGGCCGCGGATTCGTCTGATGGCAGATGTCGTTGATCGCCACCTCGACCAGCGCGGGAATGTCCGCTCGCGTCACCGGGCGCTTCGCCTGGTACGCAGAGAGCGTCGGCGGGATCGCCAGATCGCGCTTGAGCGCCGAAAGCCAGTCGATGAAAGCTTGCGCGCTCGCGTCGTTGGTATGTTTCGCCACACCGACGACGTGCGCCAGTTCCGCCATCTTCTCCGCGGCGGAGGACAGATTGAAGCGCATCACGTGGTCGATCATGATGCCGTTGGCCAGGCCGTGATGCAGGTCGGCCACGGTGGATAGAGCATGCGCGCAGGAGTGCACCGCCCCCAGGTCCTTCTGGAACGCGATCGCGCCCATCATCGAGCTCATCAGCATGTCCGCGCGCGCCTGGAGATTGTGCGGCTCGCGAACGGCCCGGCGCAGCGCCTTGGCGGCGATCCGGACGCCTTCGAGCGCGATGCCGTCGCAGAGCGGGTGATACGCCGGAGAAAGATAAGACTCGACGTTGTGGGTGAGCGCGTCCATGCCGGTCGCGGCGGTGATATGTGGCGGCAGGTCCAGCGTCAGCTCGGGGTCGGCGAACACCGCCTTGGCGAGGAGACGAGGCGAGAAGATGATCTTCTTGACGTGCGTCACATCGTCGGAGATCACGCTCGAGCGCCCGACTTCCGAGCCGGTGCCGGCAGTCGTGGGCAGCGCGACGAAGTAGGGCAGGTCGCGCTCGATCGGCCGCACTTTGGGGTGATCCCAGGCGTACTCGAGCACATCGCCCGAGTGTACTGCCATCAGCGCGATCGCCTTCGCGACGTCGAGTGCCGCGCCGCCGCCAAGACCGATGACGGCATCGGCGCGATGCGCGCGATAAGCGGCCACACCTTTGTCGACCTGGCTCTTGACCGGGTTTCCCCAGATCTCGGAGTAAACGGCGACCTGGAGACCCTTCATGCCTTCGACGAATTTCGCGAGCAGCGGCAAAGACGCGATGCCGCGATCTGTGACGATGAGCGGGCGCTCGACGCCCTGCACGCGCAGGTGCTCGGCGACCAGCTTGCGCGCACCGGGGCCGAAGTGGATCGTCGTCGGGAAGGCAAAGCGCGAAATATTCAT
>VBCS01000496.1 GCA_005888955.1 Betaproteobacteria bacterium | reverse complement strand
GCCTTCGTCAACGCGCGCTGGCACGGTCGCAAGCCGTACCGCGAGGCTTTTCGCATCGGCTTCGATCACGGCGTTTTCTGTGTCGGCTGCTGCTGGGCGCTGATGCTCGTCATGTTCGTCGTCGGCATGGGCAACCTGGGCTGGATGCTCGTCCTTGCCGGCGCGATGGCCGCCGAGAAGAACCTGCCCTGGGGCCGACGGCTCCGCACTCCGCTTGGGCTGGGCCTGATCGCCTGGGCGGGCGCACTCGCCGCCGTCAATCTCTGACCCGGCCGGGGTGGGCCGAGCGCGCCTTTGGGCCATTGTGCCTGCGCCACCTCGCCGCGGCCGGGCTCGTCTGTCAAATCGCTCGCATCGCGAGCCAACGCGGTGCACAATGCGGCCCTGACGAGGGGTGTGGCCTTAAGGCCTGACACCCCCCTTTCTTTTGCGCAGGCGCTTTAGGTTTCTTAGGAGCCGTTGCATGAAATTCCGCTTTCCCATCGTCATCATCGACGAAGACTTCCGCTCGGAGAATGCGTCGGGGCTGGGCATTCGCGCCCTTGCCGCGGCGATCGAAAAAGAGGGCATGGAAATCCTTGGTGTAACAAGCTACGGCGACCTGTCGCAGTTCGCCCAGCAACAGTCGCGCGCTTCGGCGTTCATCCTGTCGATCGACGACGAAGAGTTCACGCCGGGTCCAGAGCTCGACCCGGCATTGCTCAAGGTGCGCGCCTTCATCGAGGAAATTCGCTTCAAGAACGCCGAAATCCCGATCTACCTGTACGGAGAGACGAGAACCTCGCGGCATATCCCGAACGACATCCTGCGTGAGCTGCACGGTTTCATCCACACTTTCGAGGACACGCCGGAGTTCGTCGCGCGCCATATCATCCGCGAGGTGAAGGCGTACCTCGACTCGCTCGCGCCGCCGTTCTTCCGCGCGCTGGTCGATTACGCCCAGGACGGCTCGTACTCGTGGCATTGCCCGGGTCACTCCGGCGGCGTCGCGTTCCTGAAGAGCCCCGTCGGCCAGATGTTCCACCAATTCTTCGGCGAAAACATGCTGCGCGCCGACGTCTGCAACGCGGTCGACGAGCTGGGCCAGCTGCTCGACCACACCGGCCCCGTGGGCAAGGCCGAGCGCAATGCGGCGCGCATCTTCAACGCCGACCACTGCTTTTTCGTCACCAACGGCACGTCGACGTCGAACAAGATGGTGTTGCACGCCAACGTCGCGCCGGACGACATCGTCGTGGTCGATCGCAACTGCCATGTGTCGATCCTGCACGCGATCACGATGACCGGCGCGATTCCCGTATTTCTGATGCCCACGCGCAATCATCTCGGCATCATCGGTCCCATTCCGCTCGACGAGTTCAAGCCCGAAAGCATCCGGCGAAGAATCGAGGCCAACCCATTCGCGCGCGCGGCAAAGAACAAGAAGCCGCGCATTCTGACGATTACCCAGAGCACTTACGACGGCGTCGTCTACAACGTCGAGATGCTCAAGCAAACGCTGAACGGCACCATCGAGACTCTGCACTTCGACGAGGCATGGCTGCCGCACGCGGCGTTCCACGAGTTCTACAAGGACATGCACGCGATCGGCAAGGACCGGCCTCGCAGCAAGGACTCGATGATCTTCGCCACACACTCTACGCACAAGCTGCTGGCTGGCATCTCGCAGGCGTCGCAGATCCTGGTGCAGGAATCCGAGACGCGCAAGCTCGACCGGCACATCTTCAACGAGGCGTATCTGATGCACACCTCGACGTCGCCGCAGTACGCGATCATCGCCTCGTGCGACGTGTCGGCGGCGATGATGGAGCCGCCAGGCGGCACGGCGCTCGTCGAGGAGTCGATCACCGAGGCGCTCGACTTCCGCCGCGCGATGCGCAAGGTCGACGACGAGTGGGGCAAGGATTGGTGGTTCAAGGTCTGGGGTCCCGAAAAGCTCGCAGCCGAGGGCATGGGCAGCCGCGACGACTGGATGCTTCGCGCCAACGAGAAATGGCATGGCTTCGGCAACCTCGCGCCCGGCTTCAACATGCTCGATCCGATCAAGGCGACGGTGATCACGCCGGGACTCGACGTCTCAGGAAAATTCGCCAAGACCGGCATCCCGGCGTCGATCGTCACGAAGTACCTGGCCGAGCACGGCGTCATCGTCGAGAAGACCGGCTTGTACTCGTTTTTCATCATGTTCACCATCGGCATCACGAAGGGTCGGTGGAACACGCTGGTGACTGCGCTGCAGCAATTCAAGGACGACTACGACAAGAACCAGCCGCTGTGGAAGATCCTTCCCGAGTTCTGCGCGCAGCAGCCCTCCTACGAGCGTGTAGGCCTGCGCGACCTGTGCGGGCAGATCCACGACATGTACAAGGCCAACGACGTCGCGCGCGTGACGACGGTAATGTATCTGTCCGACATGCAGCCGGCGATGAAGCCCTCGGACGCGTTTGCCTGCATGGCGCACCGCGAGATCGACCGCGTCGAGATCGATCAGCTCGAAGGCCGCGTGACCAGCGTCCTCTTGACGCCGTACCCACCAGGCATCCCGCTGCTGATTCCCGGCGAGAGGTTCAACCGCACCATCGTGCAGTTCCTGCAGTTCGCGCGCAGCTTCAACCAGCAGTTCCCCGGATTCGACACCGACATTCATGGTCTCGTCGAGGAAAACGATGGCGGGAAGCTCCGCTATTTCATCGACTGCGTCAGGCCTCCGGTAGAGACGTCGATGGGTCATAAGCCTGCGAAGGTGACTGCAGGTGCGAGCCTCTAAATACGGGCGGTTTGGCAGCGGACAGTCGGTGCTCCGCGTCGAGGACGAGCGGCTTCTCACCGGAACGGGAAGCTTTGCCGACGACGTGGCCTCGCCGGACCAGGCGCACGTCTGTTTCTTAAGATCGCCGTATCCGCACGCGCGGATTCTCGGCATCGACAAGACCGCCGCCGCGGCGTTGCCGGGCGTCATTGCGATCGTCACCGGCGACGATCTCGTGCGCGGGCGGGTGAAGCCGCTGCCGTCGTCAGCAGACTTCAAGCGCGCGGACGGCTCGCCGAGTGCATCGCCCCCGCGGCACGCGCTCGCGGTCGGCATCGTCCGCTTCGTCGGCGAAGCCGTCGCCGCGGTGATCGGAGAGAGCGCCGCACAGGCGCGCGACGCCGCGGAGGCGATCGACGTCCGTTACG
>VBCS01000113.1 GCA_005888955.1 Betaproteobacteria bacterium | reverse complement strand
CAGATTATCTTTCATTGCGTAGGGCCGAATTCATTCGGCCGGCAACGTTAGATGCTGCGCCGCGTGCGAATGGATTCGCACCCACATGCATGAGCAACGACGTGGCGCTCAAGCGTCACCGCGCAACCGCTCGCCACCGGTGAACAGCAGGAAATGCTTGCCGGTCGCGCGGCCGATCATGGTCATGCCGACCTTCTGCGCGATCTCGTAGCCCATCTGCGTGAGCCCCGAGCGCGAAACGAGGAACGGGATTTCCATCTGCGCCGCCTTGATCACCATTTCGGAGGTCAGCCGGCCGGTGGTGTAGAAAATCTTGTCGCCGCCGTCGACGCGGTCGAGCCACATCATGCCGGCGATCGCGTCGACCGCGTTGTGACGGCCGACGTCCTCGACGAAATAGATAATATCGCTAGACGTCGCGTTGTTGGTTGCCAACGCGCAGCCGTGCACCGCGCCTGCCTGCTTGTAAATCGTTTCGTGCTGGCGCACGCGTTCCATCAATGCGTAGAGCGCGCTGCGCGAAAGGGTCGCGCCGGCGGGAAGCCGTACCGCATCGATCTCGTCCATCAAGTCGCCGAACACGGTACCTTGGCCGCAGCCGGTCGTCTTGGTGCGCTTGGCGGTCTTCGCCTCGAGGTCCTTGAGTCCGTCGCGCGTGGTCACCGCGACGGCATTGACGTCCCAATCGACCTGCACCGAGACGACGTCCACGATCCGCGCGAGCAATCGCTGGTTGCGCAGGTAGCCGATCGCGAGCGCCTCGGGCGCCGCGCCCAGCGTCATGATCGTGAGCAGCTCGTGCTTGTCGATGTAGAGCGTCAGCGGATGCTCGCCGGCGATCGATGTCGCGCGCGCTTCGCCGTTCTCGTCGACCGCGCGCACCTCGAACGTCGAGGGCCGCGCGGCAGCGGTCAGGATCGGCCGGTATGGCGTATTCGGAGCATTCATCAGCGCTTCCACGCGGTGGCCGTGCGCAGCCACTCCATCAGAGGCAAGAGGTCGCGGAAATACCGGGCGATCTCGGCGGAAAGATCGCCGGGCGGACGTCTCTTGAGATCGACCTCGATCATGCCGAAGAAATGCCGGAGCTTGATCGTCTCGATATGCGGCGTGTCGGCGGAAAAGCCTTTGGGCGGCCGCGCGAGCGCGTCCTCGTCGGCGAACCCGTCGTAGGTTCGCCGAAAGCGCGGGTTGCGCAAAAGCTTCGTCAGCGCCGCGGGCTTCGCCGCGATGTAGCGGCGGATGCGCATGAGGATCGCGGGGTCTGGCTGGTAGATCCCGCCGCCTGCGAGGAGGGCGCCCTTGTGATCGATGTGGAAATAATAGCCCGGCTCGAGCCCGTGTTTGGCACGGTCGCGTATCGCCGCGCTGAAATGCGTCTTGTACGGGGTCTTGTCCTTGGAGAAGCGCGTGTCGCGATAGATGCGGAACATCGCTTTCTTCGGATCGACCGGTCCGAGCCCGCGGTCGAACTTCGCCACGCGCGCCGCGAGGTCGGTCACAAGCTCCTCGAATTCGGCGCGCAGGAGATCGTACGCCGGCTTGTTCCATACGAACCACGAACGCTGATTGTTCTTCTCCAGGCCGCTCAGGAACTCGACCAGCGCTTTGACCTGCATGGGGTCGGGCGGCTGCGTGCGGGCGCGGCTTACCCGCCGATGTAGCTCATCTCGATCTTGGGCAGCGCCGCGGTGTGTTCCGACCGGATCTCCGAGTACCGGTCTCCGCGCTGCAGCCAGATCGCCGCGATGGTGTCGGAAATGCGCTCGTCGCTGCTGCCGTTGCGCAAGAGCCCGCGCAGATCGGAGCCCTGAGTCGCGAACAGGCAGGTGTAAAGCTTGCCTTCCGTGGATAGCCGCGCGCGCGTGCAGTCGCGGCAGAACGCCTGCGTCACCGACGAGATCACGCCGATTTCGCCCGATGCGTCGGCATAACGCCAGCGCTCGGCGACTTCCCCGGCGTAATTCGGGTCGACCGGCTCGAGCGGGAGCTCCGCGCCGACGATGCGCAACACCTCGGCCGACGGGACGACGTCGTCCATGCGCCAGCCGTTGGTGTGTCCCACGTCCATGTACTCGATGAAGCGCAGGACGTGACCGCTGCCCTTGAACCGGCGCGCCATCGGCAGGATTTCGCGCTCGTTCACGCCACGCTTGACGACCATGTTGATCTTGATCGGTGCCAGCCCCGCGTCGGCGGCGGCGTCGATGCCTTCCAGGACCTTCGCGACGGGGAAGTCCGCGTCGTTCATCGCGCGAAAAATTCCGTCGTCGATCGCGTCGAGGCTTACCGTCACGCGGTTCAACCCTGCCGCTTTGAGCTCGCGCGCTTTTCTTGCGAGCAGCGCGCCGTTGGTCGTCAAGGTCAGATCGAGACCGCCGATCGCGGCGAGCATCTCGACCAGCCGCTCGAGATTGCGGCGGAGCAAAGGCTCGCCGCCGGTGAGCCGGATCTTCTCGACGCCATGCGCGTTGAACAGCCGCGCGAGGCGCGCGATCTCCTCGAAGGTCAGCAGGTCGGCATGGGCAAGGAACGGGTAGTCGCGCCCGAAAACGTCCTTTGGCATGCAATAGACGCAGCGGAAGTTGCAGCGGTCGGTGACCGACACGCGCAGGTCGCGCAAGCTGCGGCCGAGCGAATCGGCGAGCAGACCCGTCGGCGCGACGCGCGGAGCGGCCGCCGCGAGCGGAATCGCGGCGCGGGCGTCGGTGAGGGGAATGACTCGGGCCATGGTGCTGTTGATAAGGCCAATGGCTAGTGCAACCGATAATTTTAGCAGAGTGTCAATGTCGAGGGTTAGCCGCCGCGTGACTGGTGTATGATCGAGTAGCAACCCGGCCGCGCGCCGTCATCGTCGCAAATCCATGCCGCCCTTGCGGTTTCCCATCGCCGTCATCATGCAACGCGTGCCGCTCGCGAGCCGCTGGGCCGATGAGCGCTGGGAAGCGTTCGCCGTCGAAGCTTGCGATGATGCGCTGTCGGTGCCAACGGTGGTAAGCGACACCGCGGACGGGAAACGCTGGCGTTGCACCGGGCAGGTGATCGAGCTGCATCCGTCCGAAGCCGAAGGCTACTACCTGAATGTTTCGGCGCGCGACCCGAAGGTGTTCGTGCTATGGCGCATGGCCGAGCCCGGAGACGACGCCGAGCCGCGCGCGCGGCCGCTGATCGTCACCGTGAGCTACGGCGAGGCCGCGCGCTTTCTCGACGCGGGCGAGCAGGTCGACGCGGTGCCCATACCCGCTGCCATCCTCGCCGCGCTGGAGTCGTTTGTCGCCGCACACTACAAGCCTGAACCGCGCAAGAAGGTAAA
>VBCS01000494.1 GCA_005888955.1 Betaproteobacteria bacterium | reverse complement strand
CCACGCCGATGACCGCAAGCGAGGGGCCCAGCGCGTCGCCGGAAATCTCGATGAGGATGCCGCCGATCTTGCAATGGCGGTAGAGAAGATCGTTGGGCCACTTTAGCGCGATGTCGCTAAATCCATCGGCTTCGAGTGCGCGCGCGAGCGCGACGCCGACGGCGAGCGACAAGCCCGCGAGGAAGCCCGCGCCCTGCTCGAAGCGCCACCCTAGCGAAAACGCGAGGCTGCCCCCCGCCACCGAGGTCCAGCTTCGCCCGCGTCTGCCGCGTCCTGCGGTTTGAACCTCGGCGACGAGCAGCCGCCGATGGACGCTCGCTCGCGCCGACCGGCGCAGCAGCTCGCTGCTGGTCGAATCGATGCTGTCGGCGACTTCGATCGAGACCTTCTCGGCGCTGCCGCCGAGAGCGCGCGCTATCGCAGCGCGATCGAGAAAGCGCACCGGTTCGATCAACCGGTAGCCGCGGCCACGTATGCGCTCGAGCTCAAAACCCGCCGACTCGGCGGCCTTCAGCACTTGCGAGACGCGTGCGCGCGTCATTCCAATCGACGTTGCCAGCGCCTCGCCGGAGTGGACTTCGCCGTCGGAGAGCCTGCGCAGGAGAGTAAAACCTAGCGGAGGAAGCACGGAAATGGCGGGATTGAATTGAGCACGCGAGCCGTGGTGCCGGCGCACGATCGCCGTCGCCTCAACCAAGCGCCGCGACCCGGCTACGACTTGAGCACGCCACGCCGGATCTGATCCTGCTCGATCGATTCGAACAGCGCCTGGAAGTTCCCCTCGCCGAATCCTTCATTGCCCTTGCGCTGAATGATCTCGAAGAAGATGGGGCCGATCACGGTCGTGGTGAAGATCTGGAGCAGCATTTCATCTTTCGCTGGCGCGCCGTCGAGCAGGATGCGGTTCTGCTGCAGCCGCGCGGCGTCTTCCTTGTGTCCGGGCAATCTGCGCTCGAGCGCTTCGTAATAGGTGTCGGGCGTGTCCTGAAACGAAACGCCGCGGCGGCGCAATGCGGACACGGTCTCGTAGATGTCGCCGGTGCCGAGCGCGATGTGCTGAATACCCTCGCCGTGATACGCGAGCAGATACTCCTGGATCTGCGACTTGTCGTCGGCGCTCTCGTTGATCGGGATGCGGATCTTGCCGCAGGGACTCGTCATCGCCTTGCTCTTGAGGCCGGTCAGCTTCCCCTCGATGTCGAAATAGCGCACCTCGCGGAAATTGAACAGCCGCTCGTAGAAGCCCGCCCATTCCTCCATCCGGCCGCGATGCACGTTGTGCGTAAGGTGATCGATGTACGTCAAACCCGCTCCACGCGGACGTTGATCGACGCCTGCGAGCGGCACGAAATCGACATCGTAGATCGACACGCCGGCGCCGTCCCTGGGATAACGGTCGACGAGGTAGATCAGCGAGTCGCCGATGCCCTTGATGGCCGGTATGTTGAGCTCCATCGGCCCTGGATGCGCTTCGACGCCCCACGCCCCAAGCTCGGTCGCGCGCTTGTTCGCAAACGCCGCGTCCTTGACGCGGAAGGCGATCGCACAGATCGACGGGCCGTGCACGCGCGCGAACGCCTGCGCGAAGCTTCCCGGCTCCGCGTTGACGATGAAGTTGATCTCGCCCTGGCGGTAGAGGAGGACGTTCTTGGCGCGGTGCTTGCCGATCGCCGTAAAGCCGAGCTGCTCGAACAGCCGGCCGAGCGCCGCGGGATCGGGCGCAGCGTATTCGACGAACTCGAAGCCGTCGGTGCCGAGCGGGTTGTCCCAAAGGGATCCGTTGGCGCTGCTCATGGCGCGTCCTCCGCCAAGTCTCAATGCGGCACGATTTTCACGCCGGCCAGTTTCTCCTGCGACTCGATCAGCGACGCGACGTACTTGTCGCCGAAGCCGAGCAGGTTGGCGGTGACGAGAGTCTGATGCACTGCCCCGCCGACGATTGCCGCGATCGGCAGCGATGCAGCGAAACGCGTGTAGTAGCGCAGGTCTTTCATCGCGTTCTCCAGCGTGAACTTGAGTCCGCTGAGATCGCCGGCTTCGAGCATCTTGCCGACCGTCAGCTGGAAGATGCCGGAGTTGACCGCGCCCGCCGAGATGACCTCGTGCAGCCTCTTGATCGACACGCCCGACTTCGCGCACGCGGCGCAGGCTTCGGCGGCGGCCGTCGCGATCGACATCGCCATGAAGTTGTTGATGAGCTTCAGCATGTGACCGTGGCCGGGAGGACCGGCGTGGATGATGTTTTCGCAGTAGGCAGAGAAAACCGGCTTCAGCCGTGCAAATGTCGCCTCGTCGGCGCCGACCATGGTGTTGAGCCGACCTTCCTCGGCCTCCTTGGGCGTGCGCGCGAGCGGCGCGTCGATGTAGAGCGTTCCTTTGCCCGCGAGATCGCCGCGGATCTTCGCGGTCGACTCGGGCTCCGCGGTCGAGGTATCGACGACGATGAGACCCTCGCGCGCTACACCGTGGATGCCGTTCTCGCCATAGACGATCTCCTCGACCTGCGGCGACCCGGTGACGCAGAGGATCACGACGTCGGAGCTATTCGCGAGCTCCGCGTTGGTTCGTGCCTCGCGGGCGCCTGCAGCGAGAATATCTTCGGCCGCTTTCCGGTTCCGGTGCACGCGCACCGTCAGCGGAAAGCCCTTGGCCGCGAGATTCTTGGCCATGCCGTGACCCATCAGCCCAAGGCCGATGAATCCGACGCGCGGCTTGTCGGTGCTCATGATGATTCTCCCGGAAGGTGCCGAAGGCGCCCGTCGATCGGGCGATCAGGCCGATTTTACCGCGACATCCCGCGGGCAAGGACTAAGGAACCTCTGAATAAGTCCCGCGTGGCCGCGACGGAGGCTTTCCGGGATGAGCGGCAACGAAGCGGCGAGCGACGTGTGGTTGATCCCACATAAGCGAGCCGCGACAAGGCCGATCGCCTGGAAAGCCCCGTCCCTTCGGGTTTTGGCGCAATGGCCTCATCTGCTTTGTTGCGCGGCTCATGTGGGACTTGTTCAGAGGTTCCCTAATTGTGAAGCGTCAAGAGGTTGTTTCCAGACTTGCTGAGGCGACTCATAGGGGCGATACCTCCGATGCCTTGATGCGGTCGATGCCAGTTGTAATGATGATTCCAGCGCGCCAGCATC
>VBCS01000495.1 GCA_005888955.1 Betaproteobacteria bacterium | reverse complement strand
GCGCTGCGTCGGCGCTGGCGCCTGCGCAAGGACGGATCCGCACGCGAACAGGAGCAAGCAAAGCGCGAGCGAAAAAGTGTGCTTCATGGTTTTTTTCTCCGTTCAGGAACCGCATCACGTTCGGATCGGTATGCGGGAAGTATATCGTGTGCCCTTCCGTCGCCATTGGGCCAAACAGCGATCCGGGCGGTGCTATTCCCGTGATTGTCGCGGGCGACCCGCCCGCCCGGCATCGCGCCTATGAGTCGCGACAAAAAAACACGCGGCCGGTCACCGCGTGAGCGATGGCCGGCCGTCTTGTGCGGTTCGGCGGCGTCAAGTGACGCCGGCGAAAGCGAGTCTACTTGAGATGGTTCGAGACCAGCTTGGTCATCTCGAACATCGACACCTGCTTCTTGCCGCCGAAGACCTGCCTCAGCTTTTCGTCGGCATTGATCAGGCGCCTGTTGACCGAGTCCTGCAGCTTGTTCTTCTTGATGTAGTCCCAGATTTTCTTGGTGACTTCAGTGCGTGGCAGCGGCATGCTGCCGACGACCGCGGCGAGCGTGGGCGAGGGCGTCATCGCCTTCATGAACGCCGCATTCGGCTTGCGCTTCGCGCCGGACTTCTTGGCGGTTTTCTTGGGCGCGGCCTTCTTCGCCGACGCTTTCTTTGCGGGCTTCTTGGCCGGCTTCTTCGCAACCGGCTTCTTGGCAGCCTTTTTCGCGGTCTTCTTTGCAGCTTTCTTGGCAGTAGCCATAGCTCTCCTTCCTGGTGGTTGATCGCTTCGATGCGACGGCGACGGGCATGGAGTTAAACCGATCTCCTGTCATCGATCCCGGCACTCCATCACAACAAATATACCGCATTCCCGTCGCGAAGGTATGCAAATTCTGCGCAGCGGACGGTGCGGGTTCAAGGAGTGTTGCATCGGCGAGAACCCGCGCCATCGCGGGGTACCCTGGGGGACACGCTCGTCACGACCGCGGACAGAGGATCCCTGGTCTTGAGTCGGCGACGCCACCGGTTCAAACTCTGTCGCCAAGGAGAGAAGCGAGGTGACCCGCGTCAGGCGCTATCCAAGATGGTGCGCTGTGTTGGCGTTGGCAGCGGCGACTGCATTCGGCGCCGAGGCGCCGCCCATCTTCGACGCTCATCTCCACTACAACGCCGCCGCCGCCGCCGCGTATCCGGTACCCGCCGCACTCGAGGTCCTGCGCCGCAACGGGGTCCGGGCGATCCTGGCCACCAGCGTCCCCAATGACGGGACGCGGGCGCTTCTCGCCGCCGGTTCGCCGGACGTACGAGTAATCCCGTTTATCCGCCCCTATCGCACCGACGCCGATCGCGCGACCTGGTTTCGCGACGGAGAAATCCTGGCGCTCGTCGAGGCCGAACTCGCGCGCGGCTCGTATCGCGGGATCGGCGAGTTCCACGTCTTTGGCGAGGATGCCGCGAGCGAGGTGATGGGCCGGATCATCGATCTGGCGGTGGCCCGAGGGCTCTACC
The DNA here is from genome assembly GCA_005888955.1 of Betaproteobacteria bacterium. Taxonomy (GTDB): domain Bacteria; phylum Pseudomonadota; class Gammaproteobacteria; order Burkholderiales; family Casimicrobiaceae; genus PALSA-1003. The sequence goes on along the minus strand of VBCS01000495.1, from coordinate 1,030 downwards.
TGCACGCGCACTGTGACGAACTTGCCCTCGAGCGCATCTTCAACCGCAACGCGGGCGCCCGCGTGATCTGGGCGCATACCGGCTTCAGCACGCCACCCGAGCGCATCGAACGCTGGCTTGACCGCTTTCCGGCGCTCTGGGGTGAGTTGTCCTATCGTTACGACATGACTGAGGATGGACACCTCAAACCCGAGTGGCGCCGGCTGCTCCTGCGCCACAGCGATCGCTTCGTGATCGGTTCCGACACGTGGATCAACGAGCGCTGGGAACGTTACGGTGAGATCATGGCCTGGTACCGCGGTTGGCTTGCCGAGTTGCCGGCTGACGTCGCGAGGGCGATCGCGTGGACGAATGCCGAAGGCTTGTTCTCCCGGGTTCCCTAGGCGCTGAATCGACGTCTCGCCGTCGCCCGGAGGCGCGCCGAACGGACCGCTTCACCCGCGGATGCGTGAGCTGCGCAGCGGGGTGCCGGGTGGCACTGGCGCTCATCGTGGCGTTGGCCGTGCCAAGCGCTGCGGCTGAGCCATTCGCGCAAGGGCTGCTGTGGCGGCTCGACAAACCAGGTATCCCCCCGTCGTGGGTATTCGGGACGCTCCATTCCAACGATCCGCGGGTCAGGACCCTGCCGGCTCCCGTCGCACAGGCATTTTCCCGGGCACGTACGTTCGCCATGGAAATCTACTGGTCCGAGACGGAGGACGAGCACTTCTACGAAGCGATGCAGTTCGACGACGATCGGCATCTCGCAGCATTGGTCGGAGACGAGGTCTACTCGAGGCTGTGACAGGAACTCGGCGCCGCCGCGCTGCCCGAGGAGGTACTGGCGCGCACCAAGCCATGGGCCGCGTTGCTGCGCATCGCCACGGCACGGGGCATGGGCGACGGGCCGACGCTCGACCGCAGCCTGTTCATTGCCGCGCGGGAGCGGCGGATGACGATGCTCGGTCTCGAGTGGCTCGATGAACAGGTCGCGGCATTCGAGGCCATTCCGATCGAAACGCAAATTGCATTGTTGCGGCACGCGCTCGAC
>VBCS01000119.1 GCA_005888955.1 Betaproteobacteria bacterium | reverse complement strand
CGGCGAATGGCTGCTCGACAACTTCCACCTGATCGAAGAGCAGATCGGCACAGCCAAGAGGCATTTTCCGCGTGGCTACAGCCGGGAGTTGCCGCGCCTCGCACTCGGTCCATCCGCGGGTCTGCCGCGCGTTTACGACATCGCTCTCGAGACCATCGCGCACGGCGATGGCCGGGTCGACGCCGAAAGTCTCAGCCGTTTCGTGGCCGCCTACCAGACGGTTGTCGCGCTCCAGTTGGGCGAGCTATGGGCCATCCCGATCATGCTGCGGCTCGCCCTGATCGAGAATCTCCGCCGCGTCGGGGTGCGACTGGCGACCGGCAGAGCCGAGCGCGACCTGGCCAATGCCTGGGCCGATCAGATGATGGAGATTGCCGAAAAGGCTCCCAAAAACCTGATCCTCGTGATTGCCGACATGGCGCGATCGACGCCTCCGATGGGAAGCGCGTTCGTCGCGGAGTTTGCGCGCCGTTTGCAGGGGCAAAGTCCGGCGCTGGCCCTGGCGTTGACATGGATCGAACAGCAGCTCGCGGAATCGCATCTGACGATCGAACAATTGGTGCAGTCGGAAAACCAGCAACAGGCTGCAGACCAGGTTTCGATCAGCAACAGTATCGGCAGTCTCCGCTTTCTCGGCGCGATCGATTGGCGCGAGTTCGTCGAGACGATGAGCGTGGTCGAAACCGTACTGCGCCAGGATCCGAGCGGGATTTATGGCGCGATGGAGTTTGCGACACGCGACCGCTACCGTCACGCGACTGAGCGCATCGCCAAGGAGGGCCGGCTGTCCCAAGCGGGGGTAGCCGCAAAAGCGATCGAGTTGGCGCGCGCGAGCGCGGCCGGCGAGGGGAGCGACGATCGATCGGCGCACGTCGGCTTCTACCTGATCGATAACGGGCTTCCGGAGCTGGAACGCGCGGCCGGTGTCGAAGTTTCCGTTTTCGCGACTCTGCGAAAGATCGGAGGACGGTTCTCGCTGCCTCTGTACCTCGGAGCGATTGCGCTGTTCTCGGGCGCATTCACCGCGGGTCTCGCTGCAAATGCTCATGTCGCCGGCGCGGGCAGGGAGCTCCTGACGCTGATCGTCGTGCTTTCCCTACTCGCGACGAGTCAGTTGGCTGTGGCGACGGTGAACTGGCTCACTGCTTTGCTGGTGACGCCGCATTCGCTGCCGCGAATGGATTTCTCCGCCGGGATTGCGCCTGAATCACGAACGCTGGTGGTGGTTCCGACGATGCTCACCAGCGCTCGCGGAGTGGAGGAGCTGGTCGAGGCGCTCGAAGTCCGGTTCCTTGCCAATCGCGATCCGCATCTTCACTTCGGCCTGCTCACCGATTTTCCGGACGCGCGCGAGGAATCGCTGCCCACGGATGAGTCGCTGCTGCGGCTGGCAGAGACGAGAATCAACGAGCTGAATCGAACCTACCGACGTGAGGATCGGCACGGACCCGCGAGCGAACATGGGAACGTAGCTGACAGCGACGCGGAACATGCTGCTAATGGCGACGCGTTCTTCCTGTTTCATCGGCCCCGGCGCTGGAACCCGCAGGAACGGATGTGGATGGGCTACGAACGCAAGCGCGGCAAGCTTGGTGATCTGAACGCGTTGTTACGCGGCGACCACCGGGGAGGTTTTTCTCTCATCGTGGGCTCGACGGCCATTCTGTCGCAGGTGAAGTACGTCATCACCCTCGATACGGACACGCAACTGCCGCGTGACTCCGCGAGGAAGTTTGTCGGTGCCATGGCGCATCCATTGAATCGGGCTTGCCTTGATGAAACCGGAACGCGCGCGGGCAGCGACATCGTGACGGCTGGGTACGGCATCCTGCAGCCCCGCGTGTCCGCAAGCCTGCCCGGCACGAGCCGGTCGCGCTATGCGCGCCTGTTCGGGGGTGTACCGGGTCTCGACCCGTATACACGGACTGTGTCGGACGTCTACCAGGACGTATTTGGCGAAGGCTCGTTCATCGGCAAGGGGATCTACGACGTCGACACATTCGAGGGGACGCTCAAAGGTCGCTTCGCCGAAAACCGAATCCTGAGCCACGACCTCCTGGAAGGTTGCTACGCCCGCTCCGGACTGATTAGCGATGTGGAACTCTACGAGGAGTTCCCCGCGCGGTACAGCGCGGACGTCGCTCGCCGCCATCGCTGGATACGCGGCGACTGGCAGCTTGTCGGTTGGCTGCGGCGGCGTGTGCGAGGACAAGACGGACGCCGCGAACGCAATCCCCTTTCCTGGTTGTCGCAGTGGAAGCTCTTTGACAATCTGCGGCGCAGCCTTGTCCCTGCCGCGATGACATTGCTGCTGCTCCTGGGATGGACCGTGTTGTCGCCCGCGTGGTTCTGGACCGCGGCAGTGGTCGGAATCCTCCTGTTGCCCCCCCTCGGTGCAGAGCTTGCGGATCTGCTGGACAAGCCTGTCGAGGTGGTGCTGAGACAGCATCTCGTTGCCGTTGAACGCTCTGCGGTGCAGCACTTCGCGCAGGCGCTGTTTGCACTGGCCTGTCTTCCCTATGAGGCATTTTTTTGCCTCGATGCGATCGTGCGCACGCTCTGGCGGATGCTGGTCGCGCACCGTCGCTTGCTCGAATGGAATACTTCGAGTGAGGTGGAGCGTCAGTTGGACCAAGGCGATCGCACGGACCTGCTTGCGTCGTTCCGCTCCATGTGGGTCGGCCCGGCAACCGCCGCGCTGACGTGGGTCGCCGTGTCCGCAACCAACCCCGCGGCGTTGGCGATCGCCGGCCCGATCCTGCTGCTTTGGGCGGCGTCGCCCGCGATTGCCTGGTGGATGAGCCGCCCGCTCGCGAGGCGAAGCGCGAAGTTGAAGGTTGAGCAGACACATTTCCTGCGCAAGCTTGCACGCC